>DASYFU010000001.1:0-7960 GCA_036498225.1 Gaiellaceae bacterium
GGCGTGCCGCACCGGATGCAGTACTTCGAATCGGCTGCGTGCTGGAGAGTGGGGCGGGCCACGCTCGGGTCGTCGATGCCGTAGTGGATCTGCGCCCGCAGGTCGCCGACCTGAGGGTCGTCCGCGTTCGCGACCACGACCGTCTCGGCCGGTAGCGCATCCGTGGCCGTCCGCCACCGCTCGGCGACAAGCTCGAGCTCGCCGTAGCGGTCGAGCTGGTCGCGGAAGAGATTCCCGAGCAGGACGGCGCGCGGGCGCACGCGGCGGATCACCTCCGGCAGCGCGGCCTCGTCCACCTCGAGGAGGCCGAGCTCGGCGTCGCCGGCCGCGAGCAGGGTGGAGGCGACGCCGGAGAGGAGGTTCGCGCCCGAGCGGTTGTACGCGAGCCGGAAGCGAGGCCGGAGGATCTCGGCCGCCATCGCCGCGGTCGTCGTCTTGCCGTTCGTCGCGGAGATGGTCGCCGTGCCGGCAGGGAGACGGGCGGCGAGCCGGTCGACCGCGCCCGGATCGAGGACGGACAGGATCTTGCCCGGGACGGTCGTGCCACCCCCGGCGCCGACGAGCCGGGAAAGCGCGGCCACCCCACGGGCGGCGGCGACCTCGGCGGCGAGTGGAACGCGCATCGGCCGGAATCTAGCCGCGCGCGGATTCACTTGCGGATTATCCAACCTGATCTACCATTCTTGCCATGCCTCCGAAGCCGCGTTTCCAGGCGGTGGCGCAGATCGACCCGCGCAGGCTCGCCGAGTTCCAGGCAGGCATCCGCAAGCGGTACACCGACGACCAGATCATCGGGGAGCTCCAGGCGTGCGCCGAGCGTCTCGGCAAGTCGCCGACGATGCGCGAGTTCGCCGCCGACAAGCAGACGACCGTCCACCCGCAGACGGTCATCGAGCACTTCGGCTCGTGGAACGCGGCGAAGCGCGCCGCCGGGCTCGTCCCACGCCGGTTCGCGACGCGCGAGGAGCTGCTCGGTCTCCTGCGCGAGCTGGGCGACGAGCTCGGGCGTCCTCCCACTGCGCGGGACATCGATGAGCACAAGGGGAAGCTTCCCTCGAAGTCGCTCTACTGGCACACGTTCGGGTCGCTCACGAACGCGCTGCGCGAGGCCGGGTTCGACATGCCGGTGGGGGAGGAGCGGCTCGAGCGCGCGGTCGAACAGGGTGCGACGATGGCGCGCGAGCTCGGGCGACTCCCGAAGTTCGCCGACTGGGCGGAGGCGCGCAAGGCGGACGACACGCTCATGACCGAGTGGCAGGTGTACCGGCTGCTCGACGCGCGCCGCGGCGCGTGGTCGACGTTCCAGTTCCTCGTGCGCGAGCTGCTCGAGCAGCGCGGCGTGCACGTCGGGCCTGACGGCACGCTGAAGAAGAAGCGCTGATTTGTAGACTCGGGCGATGGCCGAGGCGCCGCTCGAGGACAAGGGATCGGGGCTCGCGCCCGCCGGTCCCGGGTGGTTCGTCGTCAACGTCCGCGACGCGCAGTGGCTGACGTCGGAGGGCCGCGAGAAGAAGCCATCCGGATCGGAGTGCACCTTCGAGAGCGGTGAGTTCTGGTTCCGCGAGCTCGGCTTCAGGATCCACGTGCTCGCGCCGGGAGAGCCGAACGGCCTCTATCACTCCGAGTCGGTGCAGGAGGACTTCCTCGTCCTGTCGGGCGAGTGCACGCTCCTCGTCGACGGTGAGGAGCGGACGCTCCGGGCCTGGGACTTCTTTCACTGCCCCGCAGGGACCGAGCACATCTTCATCGGCACCGGCGACGGGCCGTGCGCGATCCTCATGGTCGGGGTGCGCTCGGAAGACATCGCGCTGCACTATCCGAAGTCCGAGCTCGCGGCGCGCCACGATGCGAGCGCACATGAGGATTCGACGAACCCGGACGAGGTCTATCCCGGTCGCTTCGAGCCGTCACGGCGCGAGCGGCCGTCGTACTGGGACCGCCTGCCCTGGGCTTGACGCTCTAGGCAGCCGCGAGGTTCGCGAGCTGCCGCAGGCAGGACGCGCTCTCGCCGGGCGCGCGCACCGCGGGAAGCGGCTTGCCCGGCTCCTGATAGCGCGGGTTCGTCCGGAAGTGCTCGTGTCGCACGACCTTCGCGCGGTGCAGGGCGAGGAACGTCCCGTCCTCCAGCTCCTGCTTCTTCAGGCGCACGTGCGCGAACTCCTCGACGACCTCGAGCGCCGTGCGCGTCGACGCGAAGAAGAGCTCGTGCTTTCCGCTGCCGAGCCAGAGCGGCCGGCCGATCCCGCGCGCGGCGAAGACCGTGCCAGGCTCGCGCTCGTCGAGCCACGCGGTCGCCATCGAGCCGAGGAGCGACTCGAGCGCGGTGGGCTCGTTGCGCGAATGTGCGGCGAGAGCGAAGATCGCCTCCGAGTCGACGGTCATGCGCGGCTCCGCGCGTGCGCAGTCGAACTCGGCGAGGAGCTCGTCGTCGTTGACGATGATCCCGTTGTGGATCCCGACCACCGGCCCGTGGCGAACGGGATGGTTGTTGGCCGCGATCGACGGGTGGCCCTTCGTGTAGTCGCGGACGTGGACGAGGAGCTCGGTGGCCGTCGCAGGCACCTCGATCCGCTCGAGGAGCTGGCTCGCCGGCGTCCACTGCTTCGTCACGACCGGATAGGCAGCGCCCGGCCCACGATGGGCGTATCCGACGGCGTCGGCGCCACGCTCGGCGATCCCGGCCAGCAAAGCTTGAGCGGCGAGTGTCCGATCGACGCTGCTACGGGACGAGAGGCTGTATCCGGCGATTCCGCACATTCAGAGGCTGCCCTCCTACCGTAGCGGACACTTCGGCGCACGAACGCTCAAGCCTCCCTGACCGGAAGCCGATACTGGGCCGGTGGAGCCTCTCCTCGCTGCGGAGGGAGATGTCGAGACGGCGGAGCCCGCAAGCCAGCTCGACGATCCCCTGAAGCTCTATATCCGGTCGATCGGCGACGGCCGCCTGTTGACGCGCGAAGAGGAGCGCGAGCTGGCGCGACGCAAGGACGCCGGCGACGAGCTCGCCAAGAAGCGGCTGATCGAGGCGAACCTCCGTCTCGTCATGTCGATCACGCGCAGCTACACGCGCGCGGGCGTGCCGCTCCTCGACCTCATCCAGGAGGGCAACCTCGGCCTCATCCGCGCGGTGGAGAAGTTCGACTACCGGCTCGGGTACAAGCTTTCGACGTACGCCACGTGGTGGATCAAGCAGGCGGTGAGCCGTGCGCTCGCCGACCAGGGGCGGACGATCCGGCTCCCGACGCATGTCGCCGAGCGCGTCCGCCGGCTCCTGCGCGTCCGCCGCCAGCTCGCGCAGAAGCTCAGCCGCGAGCCGACGCCCGCCGAGCTCGCGAAGGAGACGGGCGAGAAGGAGGAGAAGGTCGTCGACCTCCTCAGCCTCATCGACGATCCCGTCAGCCTCGACTCTCCCGTCGGCGACGGGGAGAGCCTGTTCGCCGACCTGATCGAGGACGAGATGTCGGCGCAGCCGGACGAGCGCACCGCGATCGAGCACCGACACGGTGAGCTGTCCGACGCGATCGCACGACTTGCGCCGCGCATGCAGCGGGTGCTCGTGCTGCGCTTCGGTCTCGACGGCGAAGGCTCGCGCACCCTCGAGGACATCGGCACCGAGCTCGGCGTGACGCGCGAGCGCGTTCGCCAGCTGGAGTCGCGCGCGCTGCGCGAGCTCCGAAACGGCGCGCCCGATCTCGAGCTGTACCTCAGCTAGTTCGAGGCGACGAGCTGCATCTCGCGCAGGTTGGCGAGACGCCGTAGCGACTCGAGCTCGATCTGCCGCACGCGTTCGCGCGTGAGGCCGAGACGCTTGCCGATCTCCTCCAGCGTCTTCGGCTCCTCGTCCACGAGCCCGTAGCGGAGCACGAGCACCTGCTTCTCGCGATCGGGCAGCGAGTTGAGCGCGAGCATCAGCGCCTGGCTCCGCAGCGACACCTCGACGTGGTCCTCGGGTAGCGGATCGTCACCGGCGACGAAGTCGCCGAACACCGCGTCTTCCTGCTCGCCGACCGGCTGGTCGAGGCTCGCCGATGCACGCGCAGCTGCGCGTACCTCGCGTGCCTGCTCGACGGGAAGCGACGCCTCCTCGGCGATCTCCTCGAGCGTCGGCTCGCGTCCGAGCTCCATCCACAGCGTCCGCTCGGCGCGATTCATCTTCTGCATGCGCTCGACGATGTGCACGGGCATGCGAATGGTGCGCGCCTTGTCGGCGAGCGCGCGCGCGACCGCCTGGCGGATCCACCACGTCGCGTACGTCGAGAACTTGTAGCCGCGGCGCCAGTCGAATTTCTCGACGGCGCGAATGAGGCCGAGCGTTCCCTCTTGGATGAGGTCGAGGAACGGGAGCCCCTGGTTGCGGTAGTTCTTCGCGATCGAGACCACCAGGCGGAGGTTCGACTGGATCATCCGCGTCTTTGCGGCCATGTCGCCGCGCTCGATCTTCTTCGCGAGCTCGACCTCCTGCGCCGCGGTGAGCAGCGCATGCTTGCCGGCCTCGCGCAGGAAGAGCTGGAGCGCGTCGGTCGTCGTCTCCACGGACTGCGTGGCCGGGGGTGGGGGAGCCGGCTGCTCCTCCTTCGGCTCGTCGACGAGCTCGATGCCTCGCCGGTCGAGCTCGATGTAGACGGCGTCCACCTCGAGCGGATCGAGCTCGAGCGGCTCGAGCACGTCCTGCAGCTCGGTCTGCCGAAGCTGACCGCTCGACTCCGCGTTCTCCAGGAGCGTGAGCAAGTCCTCGCTCCTGAGGATGATCTCGATCTCGACCGTCACGTTCCCCCCGTTCGTCCGTTGGCCGATCCCTTCCGCGGCGCAGAGCTACCAAAACACGCCGGGCATCCTCAAATCAAGGGTTCGTCCTACGACGGATCGGAGCTGGTTCGACCGCAGGCCATGTCCATCGCTCGGCTAAGTCGAGTGCACGAGAAGAGACGTTATGTCAAGCGGGAGGAAGAACGACAGTGACACGAAAACGGGGCTCGTGTCCCCTCCCGATGACGGAAGACCCTCGATGGCTTATCCACAGGTTGCACAGTCCGCTGTGGAAATGTTGATTATTCAAAATTCGCAAAATGCGAATCTTTTCGATCTGGGGGCTCTTGCAGGCGCCTTGCCCACCCCCTAGATTCCCAACTGCGCCGAGCGCGGCGCGGGAGTAGGTCGAAGGGGAACCGATAGGCCGTACGAGGAAGCCCGCAAGGGCAGAGGCGGAAAGTCGAGCGGTTCTCTGGACGAAACCGCGGCGGGCTCGGCGAATTTTTTTGGTCCCGTTTCTCTAGGATCAGCTCTCGTGCACTTCCAACCGCCGAGCATCGACCCGGGCATCATCGCCCTCATCTGGGCGCTCGTTCTCGGCACCTTCATCTACTTCGGTCTCCTCGCCATCGGCACGACAGGCGCGTTCGCGATCATCATCGCCATGGTCTCGACGGCGGGGATCTGGCTGTTCGTCCGCACGCGCGGAAACAGCGCCTAGAGGAGGTCTAGGCGGCCGCGGCCGCGAGAGGTCGGGCCAAAGGGGCGTGCACGCTCCTCCGGCTCAGCGCGGCCACGAGCAGCGTTGCGAGGTCCGATCCGATCGCCTGCTCGAGCCGGTCCCGGGCGCGTTCGGCATCCGGGTCCAAGCCGGCCATGTGAGCGGCGAGCAGATCGAGCCCCACCTCTCGCTGCGACAGACGTCCTAGGAGCTCCATCCGCCACTCCTATCGGCGTCGCGCGACGACCGCCGTGATCCCTGACGGCAGGGATTGGGGCCGCCGTGAGCCACGGCAGCCCCTCCCCACGTCGGTTCAGTCCATCGAGCTCGGCGTGCCGGAGTCCCGCGGCCCGACTGTGACCTCTTGCGGCTGGCCGACCTCGCGGCGCTCAGCCGTGACCGGCTCGTTCGCAGCCGCCCGCGCAGGCACCGGCCTCGACACGATGGGCGCAGTGGCGGCGACAGGAGCTGCCACCGGCTCGAGCGCCGGAACGGTGTCGAAGGAGAGCCCGAACACGAGCCCGAAGCCGAACGCGAGCACGCCGTGCCACAGGGCCAGGTCGTGCACGAGCCCCAGCATCCCGATGTCGCTCGTCCAGCGATGGAAGGTCGGCTGATACCAGCCGCCGTGCGGCTGGCTCGCCATGAGGATCCACCCGACGACGATGAGCATCGGCAGGAAGGCGAGCAGGAACGTGCTCGGGGACACGCGCATGCGCAGCCCCTTCGTCCAGCCGCCGATCACCTGCGAGAGCGCCATGACAAGGCCGGCGCCCGCAACGATCCCCATCTCCGCCCAGAACCGCTTGTCGGTGTGCTGGCCGACGAGCGTTGCAGTCCAGAGCAGCACGCCGGCCCCGCCCGCGGCGGCAACCGTCGTCAGGCCGCGCGTCGCGTCGTAGAGTCCGTACCGTCGCATCTGATCACCTCGTTCCGGGTTTTGCTGAAGAAACGCAGATCGAGCGGATGCGGTTACGAGAGGCCGAGACGGCGGGCGTCGAATGACGCCGACCAGAGCTCCGCCCGGAACTCTTCAACGGTTCGCTCCACGTCGCCGGCGAAGACGTGCTCGACCACGCCGACCTCGCGGTCGTTGTGGAAGGGCAGGTCGACGTGCTCGTGGCTGACGAGGTTCACGGAGGTGCGCCCGCAGGCCGGGCAGTGGACGGCGAGGCCCAGGCGCCCATCGCCGGGCGCGAGCAGGAAGAAGGCAGACGGGAACACCGGCCGCGGCCGCTCCTCCGGGTAACAGAAGAAGCTCCATGGCCACTCCCCCGCCCTGATTCGCGCGGCCGCGAGGTCGCCGAGCTCGTCGGCGAGCGGCTCGACCCGCGCGGTCATGAGATTCAGGAAGACCCCGCCTTCGAAGCCGAGCGGCGCCCAGTCGAGCTCGTCGTGGCTGACGAGCCCGTCGTGCTCGTCGCCGCACGTGCACGCGAAACGGACGCGGTAGACCGCCGGGTGCGCGGCGCCCTCGAGCCGATCGAGCGTCCGGAAGGCGGACAGCGCCACCCGCGCCTCGCCGTGCTGCGGGCACGAGAACGTGTACCGGCTCGTCAGCGAGTCGTACATATCCATCTTGTAAACGGCGGGACGGACGGAACGGTTTCCGCGTTAATACGCGATGAGCGCGTACAGGTCGTAGTCGTGCAGTCGGTCGCGCCCGCCGAGGAACGTCAGGTCGATGACGAAGTTGATGCCGACGACCTGGCCGCCGAGCTGCTCGACGAGCCCGGCGATCGCCTTGACCGTGCCGCCGGTCGCGAGCACGTCGTCGTGGATGACGACGCGTGCGCCGTTGGCGATCGCGTCCGCGTTCACCTCGAGCGCGTTCTCGCCGTACTCGAGCGCGTAGCGAGCCGACACGGTCTCGGGCGGGAGCTTCCCCGGCCGCCGCGCGGGGACGAAGCCGCACCCCACCTTGCAGGCGATGGCCGCGCCGAGCCAGAAGCCGCGCGCCTCGGCGCCGAGGACGAGGTCGGGCTTCCGCTCCGCCGTCCACTCCGCCAGCTCGTGCACCGCCTGGCGCAGCGCGACCGGATCGCCGAGCAGCGGCGCGATGTCCTTGAACCCGACGCCCGGCTCGGGAAAGTCGGGCACCTCGCGGATCTTCGACCTGAGATCGATCTGTGTCGTCATCCGGCGAGCCTCTTGACCGCGCGCCCGAGCAGCAGCTGCGAGAGCTCCTGCGCCGACTCCGTGAGCGCGCGCAGATCGTCGAGCCCGGCCCGCCTGCGCTCGGGGTTGCGCGATCGCAGTGCCGGAAGAACGAGCGCCTCGAGCAGGCCCGCTTCGCGATCGGCGGACGTCCGGAAGGCGCGCAGGTGCCGCGGCGCGATCCCGTAGCGGGCGAGGCGCTCGCACACCTCTGCGATCTCGACATCCACCTCCGAGTAGGGCTGCTCGATCAAGCCGAACTGCTCGAGCTCGCGGAGACGCGCCCGCTCGACCCCGGCACGCGCGCACAGCTCGCCGGCGTCCAGCTCCGCG
>DASYFU010000002.1:0-1618 GCA_036498225.1 Gaiellaceae bacterium
CGTTTCCTCTGCCATGTGCCGTTGATCTTCCGAGCTAGCCAACAACGAAGTTCACGAGCTTGCGCGGGACGACGATCGTCTTGCGCACCTGCGCGCCGTCGAGGTGCGCCTGCACCTTCGGCGACGCCTTCGCGCGCGCGACGAGCTCGTCCTCGGGCAGATCCGCGTCGACCTCGAACCGGTCGCGCACCTTGCCGTTCACCTGCACGACGAGCTCGAACGTGTCGCGCTCGAGCTGCGACTCGTCCGCGACCGGCCACGGATGCTCCCACAGACGCTCGTGACCGAGCTTCTGCCACAGCTCCTCCGCGACGTGCGGCGCGTACGGCTGGATCAGCGAGACCGCCGTCTCCGCCGCGAACCGCGCGGCCGGATCGCCCGCCCCCGCCTTCGACAGCTCGTTCACGAGCTCCATCACCGCGGCGATCGGCGTGTTGAAGTGGAAGCGCTCGATGTCGCCGCTCACGCGCGCGATCGTCTCGTGCGCCTTGCGCGCGAGCGCGCCGCTCGGCTCCGCGCCCGCCGCACCGCCGTGCTCGGCCACCTCGCCGACGGTGCGCCAGAGCCGCCGCACGAAGCGGGACATGCCCTCGATCCCCGAGTCTGTCCACTCCATGTCCTGGTCCGCCGGCCCCATGAAGAGGATGTTCAGCCGCACCGCGTCGGCGCCGAACTCCGCGACGAGTGCGTCGGGCCCTTCGACGTTCCCCTTCGACTTCGACATCTTCGTGCCGCCCATCTGCACCCAGCCCTGGTGGAAGAGCCGCGCGAACGGCTCGCGGAAGCCGACCATGTCGAGGTCGTTCATCACCTTCACGAAGAAGCGCGAGTACATGAGGTGCCCGGTCGCGTGGTCGATCCCGCCGATGTACTGCGACACCGGCAGCCAGTAGTCCGCGAGGCGACGGTCGAACGGTGCCTCGTCGTTGTGCGGATCGACGTAGCGCAGGAAGTACCACGCCGAGTCGACGAACGTGTCCATCGTGTCGGCCTCGCGACGTCCTTCCTTGCCGCAGATCGGGCACGGCGCGCGCATCCATCCCTCGTTGGAGGCGAGCGGCGGCTGGCCCTTCGGCCGGTAGTCCTCGATGTCGGGCAGCAGCAGCGGTAGATCCTCGTCGGGCACCGGCACCTCGCCGTGCTCGTCGCAATAGATGATCGGGATCGGGGCGCCCCAGTAGCGCTGCCGCGAGAAGCTCCAGTCGCGTAGGCGGTAGCTCACGGTCTGCTTGCCGCGCCCGCGCTCCTCGAGCCACTCGACGATCGCACGCTTCGCCTCCTCGGCCGGCATGCCGTCGAACTGCGCGGAGTTGATCAGCCGGCCGTCCTCGTCGATCACCGGCACGATCGGGAGGTCGAAGCGCTCCGCGAACGCACGGTCGCGCTCGTCGTGCGCAGGCACCGCCATGATCGCGCCCGTGCCGTAGTCCATCAGCACGTAGTCGGCGACCCAGATCGGGATGCGCGCCTCGTTCACCGGATTCGTCGCGAAGAAGCCGGTGAAGACACCCGTCTTCTCCTCGGCCGCCGCGCGCTCCTCGCTGCGCTTCGCGCCGGCGTGGCGCGCGTACTCGCGCAGCTCCTCACCGTTGGGGGAGCGCTCGGCGAGCTTCTCGAC
>DASYFU010000003.1:0-4839 GCA_036498225.1 Gaiellaceae bacterium
TTGCACCATCGTCGAGTAATAGAGGCGCGCCTCTGGATCCGGCGCCGCGTTGAGTAGTTGCGCGGCCATCTCGCACGCGAGCACGTCGGCCTGCAGCTGCTGCATGACGACCGAGCGCCAGACGTCGCGCCGCCGCGCCAGCCGCTCCGCCGAGCCCTTGCCCTCCGGCACCGGCGGGAGCTCGCCCCAGGAAACTTCGCGCACCTGCCATTCCTGGTGCTTCGCGAGCTCGTAGAAGCGCAGGACGCCCGCGTACTCGCTGCGGTCCTCCCCCTCCGCCACGACTGCCTCGGCACTCACGCGCGGGACATTAATCGGTCGCGCCGGCAAAGCCGCCGCGACCTTTGCTGGTCGGCATCGCGAAGCGATGCCTAAGCTGGCCGGGTGATCGCCCTGGTCTTCAGCTACGAGGTGCGCGAGCCCGAGGAGTTCGAGCGCGCGTACGGTCCCGAGGGCGACTGGTCGCAGTTCTTCCGCACCGGCCGCGGCTACATCGGCACCGAGCTCCTGCGCGACGTCGAGATCCCCGGCCGCTACCTCGTCGTCGACCGCTGGGAGACGGCCGAGGCCTACAACGCGTTCGCCGCCGAGCACCGCGAGGAGTACATGCGGCGCGTCGACGACTCCCGCTTCCACTACGAGCAGGAGCTCCGCTTCGGGACGTTCGAGACCGTCTGGGACAACTCGGACGAGGGATAACGGCCCGCCACTCCGCGGCCGAAAGAACGGGCTGAGACCCGACCTGCGGCAGGGGAGCCAGCCGCATGGTCAAGAGGATCGTTCTCGTCGGAGCACTAATCGCAGCCGGGATGTTCGCGGTCAAGGACGGACGCGTGCTTCACGATGCCGGGCTGACCGGCTCGTGCACCGTCGTCCAGACCGCGGCGAACGGGGAGCAGACGGAGGCCTGTAGCTCCGGGAAGCTCGAGGGCGCACCCGACCTTTCGCGCAACGGGTGCACGGACGCCGGGCTCTACGCCGGCCTCGTCTACTGGCGCTGCCCCGCCCCGGTGCAATCCGCGCCCTAAACAAATCCGCCGAAAAACAGTCTCAGTAGCCAGAGTACGCTTCCAAACGGGAGGTTGTTCTGTGGCTGCTGCTGACGAGCTGGGTGCCGCCAACGAGATCGCCGAGCGCCTGCTCGACAACATCGAGACGGTGGTGCACGGCAAGCGAGAACAGATCAAGCTCGTCATCGCCGCGCTCATGTGCAGCGGCCATGCGCTCCTCGAGGATGTTCCCGGCACGGCGAAGACGGTGCTCGCCCGCGCGATCGCCGGCTCGATCAGCGGCGCGCATTCGTCGCGCATCCAGTGCACGCCGGACCTTCAGCCGACCGACGTCACCGGCCTCTCGATCTTCAACCAGCGCGAGCGCGACTTCGAGTTCCGTCCCGGCCCGGTGTTCGCGAACGTCGTCCTCGTCGACGAGATCAACCGCGCGATGCCGAAGACGCAGTCGGCGCTGCTCGAGGCGATGGCCGAGCAGCAGGTGACGGTCGACGGCGAGACGCGACTGCTCGACGATCCGTTCCTCGTGATGGCGACGCAGAACCCGATCGAGTACGAAGGGACCTTCCCGCTCCCCGAGGCTCAGCTCGACCGCTTCTTCGTCAAGACGACGCTCGGCTACCCGGACGCGGACTTCGAGGCGAAGATCGTCGACGAGCAGCTGGGCGGCCATCCGCTCGGCCGGCTCGAGCCCGTCGTCGACATCGAGGAGATCGCCATCCTGCGCGCGGCGGTCGGCCAGGTGTTCTTGCACGAGGCGGTCGCGCGCTGGGTCGTCGACCTCGTCCGCGCCACGCGGGAGATCGAGATCGTCGCCATCGGGAGCTCGGTGCGCGGGACGCTCGCGCTCAACCGCGCCGCGCGCGCGTGGGCCGTGCTCCACTCGCGGCGCTACGTCACGCCGGACGACGTCGAGCGCCTGTTCGTGCCCGTGCTCATGCACCGGTTGCTGTTCCGTCCGAGCTTCCTCGCCGAGATCCGCGATCGCGGCTGGGAAGCGGCGAGTGCGGACGTCCGGCGGCGCTGCATCGAGATCGCACCGAAGCCCGGCTTCGACATCGATCTCGACGTGCCGGCGGCCGTGACGGCGTGACCGCCGCGGTCTTCCCGCTCATCCCGCGCCGGCGCGTGATCGGCCTCGCATTCGGCGGCGTGCGCAGCGTGCGCCGCGGCATCGGCTCGGACGTCGCGAGCTCGCGCGAATATCGACCGGGCGACGACCTCGCCTGGATGGACTGGGCGGCGTCCGCGAAGCTGTCGGCCGCACGCGGCGACGACGAGTTCATCGTCCGCGAGCGATACGCCGACGAGGCGCCGCGCGTCGTCGTACTCTGCGACCGCCGTCCGTCCATGGGCATCACCGCGTCGGCGTTCCGCACGCTCGACAAGCCGCGCGCGATCCTCGCCGCCCTCGACCTCATCGGGACGAGCGCGCACGCGGCGCGCAGCCTCACCGGATACATCGACTATGCGCACGGCGATGCGTATTGGCGGCCGCCGCGCAGCGAGCGCCAGGCCGAGCCCGGCTCGTTCGAGCGCCCGTTCGGCGCGCCGGACGACACGGTCGCACGCGGGCTCTACTTCCTCGGCGAGCACCGGCGCGACCTGCCGACGCAGGCGTTCGTCTTCGTCCTCTCCGACTTCGTCGTACCGCCGGACATGGATGCGTGGCAGCGCGCACTCGAGCACCAGTGGGAGCTCGTCCCGGTCGTCATCCAGGACCCGGCCTGGGAGCGGTCGTTCCCCGAGGTCGGAGGCATCACCATCCCGTACGCGCACCCCGGAAGCGGGCTCGTCGCGCCGGTGTACCTGACCCACGCGGAGGCCACGCGCCTGCGCGAGGAGCACGAGGGACGCTGGCTGAGCCTCGTGACCGACTTCCGCTCGCTCGGGATCGAGCCCGTGGAGGTTCGCTCGCACGAGTACGCCGACCTATTGGCGTCGTTCCTGCGCTGGGCCGACCTCCGTCAGATGTGGCGCGGAGCCGTCGCATGAAGATCGCGCTCGTTGCCGTCGCCGGCGCGCTCGCGCTGACAGGCGCAGCGGCCGCGGCATCCCCGCCGCCGAAGCTACCGAGGCCCGGGTTCCAGCTTCACCCGGGCATGCCGTTCTATCCGTCCGGCTCCGTCGTCGGGGAAGGCACGCCGCTGAAGGCGTACGCAAGCATCGTCCCGACCGTCCATCTCTTCGGCGACACGCTGCAGGCGAGGCTCGCCGTCGTCGCCGATACGCGCTGGATCGATCCGGCGCGCCTTCGGGTGCGCGCGGGCTTCGCGCCGTACACGCCGACGGGAACGCCGACGGTGCTTCGACTGCACATCGGGCGCTTCGAGCAGCTGACGTGGACGTGGCACCTGCGCTGCCTGACCGCGCGTTGCGTCCCGGTCGTCCCGCCGAGCGAGAAGTTCCACGTCTTCCGTTTTCCCTCCGCGCGCATCGACTACATGAAGCTGAACGGCACGTCCGCGTTCGGCCTCGACGCCACCTGGCCGACGGTGGAGGTGCTCTCGCAGATCAACCCGGCCGTCGAGAACGCGCTGCTCAACGCACGCAAGTACGACTGGCAGTACAGCCTGGCGCCGGTCGGAGCGGCCACGTTCCGCGTCTCGCCCATGCTCCTGTTCTGGCTTGCGCTCGGGCTCGCCGGTGCAGCCGTGCTCGGAGCGCTCTTCGCCGGCGCGCGCTGGTATCGCGTGCTGCGCCCGAAAGTCGCGGCGCCCGAGTCGCTCGAGGGCTCGACGCTCGAGCGTGCGCTCGCGCTGCTCGCGTGGGCACATGAGCACGGCGACGAGACGCTCCAGCGCAAGGCCTTCGAGCGCGTCGGAGGCGAGCTCGGGCTCGTGCCGCAGGTCGACGAGCTCTCGAAGGCCGCGCAGGAGCTCGCGTGGTCCCCACGTCTGCCGGAGGACGAAGAGGTCGAGGCGTTCAGCGAGGAAGCTCGCGAGAAGGGACGCGGAACGTGATCTTGCCGACTCTCCATCGCAGGCAGCCCGTCGAGACGGCGGACCTGCACGAGCTGCGCAGGCCGATGCTGCGGACCGACGCCGGGCGCCTACTCCTTGCCGGCGCACTCGCGGCGACGTTGGCCGGCATCGTCCTCGCCGCCCGCGGCGCGGGCGCCGGACGGGCGGCCGTCCTGCCCGCCGGTGCGACGACGGGCTGCGTCGTCCTCGACATGTCGGCGAGCATCTCCGGGCCCGTGTACGAGCGCGTCGCCACGACGTTGCGCGGAATCGTGAACGCGAACCAGTCGATCTGCCTCGTCATGTTCTCCGACACGTCGTACGAGCTCCTGCCGCCGAACTCACCGCCGGGCGCCCTCCTTCAGTTCGTCCCCTTCTTCGTCCCGACGCGGTTCTACGCCGGCAACCCGGTGTTCACGCAGTCGCCCTGGGATCAGTTCAGCGGCGGCACGCGGATCTCGACGGGCCTCGCGACCGCCGACGCCGCCCTCAAGCGCGCGCACGTGAAGCACGGCGCCATCCTTCTCCTCAGCGATCTGGACGACTCCGTCGCGGACGAGCCGGCACTCGACGCCGAGGCATTGACGCTGCGCAGCGAGCACATGCCCGTGCGGATCGTGCCGCTCTTCGCCGAGTCGACGAACAAGAACTACTTCGCCGCGCTCTTCGGCTCCAACGTATTCGTCCCGCCGTCCGCGTTCCGGCACAGCGCGCACAAGCGCGTCCAGCCGGTGACGGCAGCGGCGCCGTGGGCGCTGCTCTCGCTCGGTGTCGTCCTCGTCCTGCTGCTCGCGGGCAACGAGCGGTGGAACGCGCGGCTCGTCGTGGAGCCGGCATGAGCGTCGTCCGCCGCCACCGGCTCGGGG
>DASYFU010000004.1:0-7710 GCA_036498225.1 Gaiellaceae bacterium
CCGCGTCGACTGGCTCGCCGTCCATCCGAAGCTCAGCATCATCGAAATGGCGGTGTGGCAGTGGGCGCCGTTCATGATGCTCATCCTGCTCGCCTGGTTGCAGGGGATCCCCGACGACATCCGCGAGGCCGCTCGCATCGACGGCGCCGGCCCGTTCACCGAGTTCAGGCGCATCACCATCCCGCTACTCGGCCCGTACTTCCAGCTCGCCGTCCTGCTCGGGATGATCTACATCCTGCAGCTGTTCGGCGAGATCTTCGTCGCGACGCAGGGCGGGCCCGGGACCGAGACGACGACGATCCCGTACTACATCTACCAGACGATCTCGCAGGCGAACGACGTCGGCAGCTCGTCCGCGCAAGGTGTGCTCGCGATCATCTTCAGCTCGATCATCGCCGCTCTTCTGCTGCGGCTGCTCCTACGCACGTTCCGGTCGGGAGTGACCGCGTGAGCGCGATCGAGGTCAAGGCACCCGGCCAGGGTCGCGCGCGGGCCGGAAGGCTCGGCCTCAACCTGCTCACGTACGTCGTCGCGTTCCTCGTCTTCTTCCCGATCCTGTGGACGCTGCTGACCGCGTTCAAGACGGAGGCGAACGCGGCTGCGATCCCGCCCGTGATCTGGTTCCACGCGACGCTCGACCAGTTCCGCGCGGTACTGAACGCGAACTACCTGAGCTATTTCGAGAACAGTGCGATCATCGCCTCCGGCTCGACGCTGCTCGCGCTCGTGCTCGGTCTTCCGGCGGCGTACAGCCTCGCGTTCAACCCGACGAAATACACGCCGAAGGTGCTCTCGTGGGTGCTGTCGACGAAGATGCTCCCCGCGGTCGGAGCGCTCATCCCGCTCATCATCATCTACAAGCGCGTCGGGCTCTTCGACAGCCGCCTCGGGATGATCCTCCTGTACGCGGCGTTCAACCTGCCGCTCGTGATCTGGATGATGCGCTCGTTCTTCGCGGATCTCCCACACGAGATCCTCGAGGCGGCCACGGTCGACGGAGCCGGGTTCTTCCGCATCATCGGCCTCATCGTCATTCCGCTGACGGCGCCCGGGCTCGCCGCAACGGTCCTCCTGTCGATGATCTTCAGCTGGAACGAGTTCCTGCTCGCGGTGAACCTCACGGGCGCGAACTCCGGGACGCTGCCGGTGTTCATCTCCGGGTTCATGACGAGCGAGGGACTGTTCTGGGCGAAGATGTCTGCGGCTTCGACGATGGCCGTCGCTCCGGTGATCCTCGCCGGCTGGATGGCGCAGCGCTCGCTCGTTCGTGGACTCACGTTCGGCGCCGTCAAGTGACCATCGCTCTCGCCGAGCGGAACCTCGATGCGATCGCCGGGCTCGGCGTTCCCGTGCCGCGCTACGACCGCCGCGCGCTCTCGCCGAAGATCCTCCACGTCGGCGTCGGCGGGTTCCACCGCGCCCACATGGCGCTGTACACGGACGAGGTCGCGGCCGCGGGCGGCGACTGGGGCGTCAGCGGCGTCGGCCTGCTCGACGCCGATCGGCAGATGGCAGATGCGCTCGGCGGCCAGGACCTCCTGTACACGCTCGTCGAGCGCGACAACGACGGCTCGAGCCCTCGCGTCGTCGGCAGCATCGTCGACTACGCGTTCGTCGCGGGAGACGAGCCAGAGTTCGTGCGGCGCCTCGTCGACCCGGACGTCGCGATCCTCTCGATGACGATCAGCGAGGGCGGCTATTCGCTCTCCGGCGGCAATCCCACGATCGAGACGATCGTCTCCGGCCTCGCTGCGCGGCTCGCCGCGGGCGGCCGGCCGCTGACGATCCTCAGCTGCGACAACCTGCCCGCCAACGGCGCCGTCGTGCGCGACGCGATCGCGACCGTCGCCGCCGGGCGGAGCTCGGAGCTACTCCTCTACGTCGAGCGCTCATGCACGTTCCCGACCTCGATGGTCGACCGGATCACGCCGCAGACGCGCGAGGAGGATGTTCGCTGGCTCCGCCAGGACATCGGCATCGACGATGCGTGGCCCGTCGTGTGCGAGTCCTTCCGCCAGTGGGTGATCGAGGACGATTTCGCCGCCGGCCGTCCGGCGTGGGAGTCCGCCGGCGCGCTGTTCACCGATCGCGTGCACGACTGGGAGCTCTACAAGCTCCGCCTGCTCAACGCGAGCCACTCGTGCATGGCCTACCTTGCCGCGCTCGCCGGCGTCGAGTTCGTCGACGAGGCGATGGGGATCCCGCCCATCCGGCTCTACCTGGAGCGCTTCCTCTCGACCGAGGCGATCCCGACGCTGTCCGAGATACCGGGTCACCCCGCGCGCGAGTACGCCGAAACCGTCTTTCGGCGGCTCGAGAACAAGAACGTGCGCGACCAGATCGCGCGCCTGTGCATCGACGGGGCGTCGAAGTTCCCGAGCTTTCTCATCCCGACGATCGAGACGCAGATCGAGCGCGGCGGGCCCGTCGAGTGTGGCGCGCTCGCGCTCGCCGGCTGGGCGCGCTATCTCGCAACGGTGCCCGCGGCGAAGCGCGCGCCGGATGCGCACGGCGACGAGGCCACGGCGGCAGCCGCGGACGGCCCGGAGGCATTTCTCCAGCTCGAGATGGTCTTCACGACCCCGCTCCGCGAGAGCGAGCGGTTCCGCGACGCGTTCGTCGCCGCGAGCCGCGAGCTGGCCGAGCGCGGTCCGCTGGCCGCAATGGGGGCTCTCACCCCCGTCGCCTGAATCAGTTCGCTGCCGCTTCTTCTTCGGTCGTGCGCTCGGCCGTCGGCAGGATCTCGAGCCGCTCGTCCGGGATCGGCTCCCCGCTCTCGACCGAGAGGCCGTACGTGCCGGCGGCGAGGCGCGCCTCGGCGCGCTCGAGCGCTGCGAGCTGCTCGCGGAGATCGTCGGAGAAGCCCTCGTCCAGCTCGTCGATGTACGTGTCGGTGGCGAGGTTCGCGGGGTCTTCCTCGTCGGCCTCTTCCCCGTCGTCCTGGTGGGCGAGCCGCTTGAGCGAGCGCTCGATGCGGGCGCGCTCGGCGGCGAGGAGCTCGCGTGCGTGATCGGGATCCATGCGTGGGACCCTACCGATCCGCGTCGAGCCGCGCGGCCTCGAGGTCGAGGTCGCGCTGGACCCGCTGCATGACGTTGTCGTCGATCACGCGCTGGTTCCGCAGCGCGATGAGCGCCGACTGCTCGGCGCCGATGAGTTCGCGCATGACGCGCTGGTACGCGATCGACCGCTCCTCGATCGCGCCGTCGTCCTCCTCGTCGAAGCGCGCCCGGAAGCGGTTGGCGCGGAACGAGAACGCGCCGCGCAGGCGCTCGGCGGTGTCCTCGCGCACGGCGCCTTCGGCGACGAGCTCCTCGAGGCGCGCGAGCGCGGCTTCCGCCGCCTTGATCCGCGCCTTCGCGTCCTCGCGATTGACGGCGCCGTCGTCTTTGACGTGGAGCACCTGGATGAGCGACGGGAGCGTCAGTCCCTGGACGACGAGCGTCGCGACGATGACCGCGAACGTGAGGAAGACGATCAGCTGCCGGTCGGGGAAGTTCGTCGGGAGCGCGAGCGCCGCGACGAGCGACACCGCGCCGCGCATCCCCGCCCACGAGATGATCGCCGGGAACTGCCAGGGCGGATAGGGGTCGCTTTCCCGGATCCGCCGGGAGAGGAAGCGCGGCAGGTACGCGAAGATCGGCACCCAGACGATGCGCGTGACGATCACCGCACCGCACACGAGCAGCGCGTAGCCGGTCAGCCGCGCCGTCGACAGCCCCGAGAGCGCATCGACGATGCGCCGGAGCTGAAGCCCGACGAGGATGAACACGAGCGAGTTCACGAGGAAGACGAAGATGTCCCAGAACGCGTCGCCCGCGAGCCGGGTGCGCTCGTTCGTCAGCTCGGGCGTGTACCAGCCCATGTACACGCCGACCGTCACGGCCGCGAGCACGCCGGAGACGCCGATGGCGGTCGCCGGCAGATACGCGAGATAGCCGCTGAGGACGGCTAGGGCGACCTCGACCGGAGGGTTGTCGAGGCGCCGGCGCACCTGCCGTACGACCCATCCGACCGCGAGACCGACGGCGATGCCGCCGATGACGTTGAGCACGATCCTGCCCGACGTGTCGAGCAGCGAGAACGTCCCGCCGACGGCTGCGCCGAGCGCGGCCTTGTACAGGACAAGCGCGGTGCCGTCGTTGACGAGGCTCTCTCCCTCGACGAGCGAGACGATGCGCCGCGGCGCGCCGACGCGAGACATGATCTCGGTCGCGGCGAGCGCGTCGGTCGGCGACACGATCGCGCCGAGCGTGAAGGCGACGGCCCATGAGAGTCCCAGCCATTCGTGCGCGACGACGGCGACGACGGCCATCGTCGTCCCGACGAGCCCGAAGGCGAGAAACGAGATCGGCCGCTTGTTCTTCCGCAGCTCCCGCAGGGACGTGAAGAAGGCCCCCGAGTAGAGCAGCGGCGGGAGGACGGCGACGAGGATGACGTCCGGCGGCAGCGACACCTGCGGCAGGCCGGGGATGAATCCCATGACAACGCCGCCGAGGACGAGCAGGATCGGCAGCGGCATGCGCAGCGTCGGCGCGAGCGCGAGCAGCGCGCCGACGCCCACGAGCAGGGCGAGGAGCTCGAGATCTTGGTTGGCGCCGAAGTGCAGAAAGGGAGCTTAACCCTGCAAATACGCCAGAACCGCGAGCACGCGGCGGTGATCCTCTGCCGAGGGCGGCAGCCGGAGCTTCGTGAAGATGTTCGCGACGTGCTTCTCGACCGCGCCGACGGTCAGGACGAGTTGCGCCGCGATGGCGGCGTTCGAGCGGCCTTCGGCCATGAGGCCGAGCACCTCGAGCTCGCGTGGCGAGAGCACGTCGAGCGTGCTGCGGCGGGAGAGGAGCTGCGCGACCACCTCCGGGTCGAGCGCGGTGCCGCCGGCGGCGACGCGCCGGACGGCGGCGACGAAGTCGTCCACGTCCATGATCCGGTCCTTGAGGAGGTACCCGAGGCCTCCGCGGCCGTCCGTAAGGAGCTCCGCTGCGTACGCCTGCTCGACGTACTGCGAGACGATCAGCACGCCGGTGTCCGGCGCGCGCTCGCGCAGCGTCAGTGCCGCGCGCACGCCCTCGTCGCGGAACGACGGCGGAAGGCGCACGTCGACGATGGCGACGTCCGGCTGCTCGAGCAGCACCGCGGTGACGAGCGCGTCGCCGTCGGCGACGGCGCCGACGACGTCGAACCCGTTGTCGCGAAGGAGACGCGTGAGCCCGTCGCGCAGGAGCGCGAGGTCCTCGGCGATCACGACTCGCACGGGATCACCGCCCGGATCGTCGTCGGCCCGCCGGCCGGGCTGATCACCTCGAGCGTGCCGTCGAGCGCTTCGACGCGACGCGCGAGCCCGCTGAGCCCGCCGCCGTTTCGATTCGCACCGCCGACGCCGTCGTCGACCACCTCGGCAACGAGCGTCCCACCGTCCTCGTGCACGTCGATGGCGACGTGGTCGGCATTCGCGTGCTTGCCCGCGTTCGCGAGCGCTTCCGCGACGACGAAGTAGGCGGCCGTCTCCACCGCTTTCGGTGGCCGTCGCCGGACGTCGACTGCGACGTCGACGCGCACGGGCGTGCGGTTGGCGATCGCCGCAATCGCGGCCTCGAGGCCGCGGTCGGCGAGCACCGGTGGATGGATCCCGCGCGCGAGGCTGCGCAGCTCCTCCAGCGCCTCGCGCGTTCCCTGCCGCGCCTCGGCGAGCAGCTCCTGCGCTGCAGCCGGATCGGATGCGAGCTTCTGCTCCGCCATGCCGAGGCTCATGCCGAGCGCGACGAGCCGCGCCTGCGCGCCGTCGTGCAGATCGCGCTCGATGCGCTCCAGCTCCGATTCCTGCTGGTCGACCGCGCCTGCGCGCGTCGTCTCGAGCACGGAGATGCGCTCACCGCGGCGCGTGACCGTGCCGACGCCGTGGACGAGCAGTGCGATGCCGAGGGCGAGGATCGGCCACACCGGCCAGTAGTAGCCACGACTCGTCACCGCCCACACGAGCGTGAAGAAGGTCGCGAGTGCGACCGAGATGCCCGCGTGCTGCGCTATCGCGCTCCGAGGGCGCACGAGCCACGTCTCGATCGCGACCGGCAGGCCGAAGACGATCATCGTCCACTCCGGCCAGAAGTAGCCACGGCTCGTCAACGCCCAGACGATCGTGAGGAACAGGTTGAGCGCGACGTACGCCATCGCGTGCTGCTCGAGCGCGCGCCGCCGTTCCTGCTCCGACTGTGCGACGGAATCGCCGCCCCCGCCGAGCAGCGACTCGACGAGATACCGCGCGGCCGACGCGATCGGCCGGAGGAGCAGGAGCGCGATCACGACCCCAACGATGCCGACCGGGACGGCCAACAGCGCATGCCCGAGCGTCCGGAAGCGCCATCCGTCCACGAGCTGGACGTCCGTCCAGCGATACCAGATCGGCAGCGAGACGAGCCCGAGCGAGCCGACGAGCAGCGACCACTCGGCCACGGCGACCGCGAATCCGAGCGACAGCCGGATGAGGAGGTACGCCTGCTGCCGCCAGAACGCACCGTCGGAGAGGATGTCGAGCGGGATCCGCCAGAAGCCGCCGGATCGTGACGACATCACCGGCGGCCGGCCGGACGTCCCGAGGAGCGCGTTCGCGAGCTCGGCGTCCAGTCTCGACGCGCCGCCGACGGCCGCCCGGAACGCGACGAGCGCGGGGACGCCGAGCGGGGTGACCGCGAGGCAGGTGACGACCACCCACCCCGCGATCAGCACCGCGAACCCGGCGGCTCCCAGCGGCACCGCCGCGAGAAGGAACAGGAGCGTGCGACCGCGCTCCGCCATCACGCGAGCTCCGGCTGGAGCCGAGGCAGCCAGTGCAGGCCGCGGGGCAGGTACCAGTTCCACTTGCCGAGCAGCTTCATCGTCGCGGGGAGCAGCACCGCGCGGACGATGGTCGCGTCGAGCAGCACCGCGACGGCGAGTCCGACGCCGAGCTGCTTCATGTCGAGCGTCGACAGCGTCGCGAAGATCGAGAACACCGCGACCATCACGAGCGCGGCGCTCGTCACCGTGCCTGCGGTCGAGCGGATGCCGCGTTCCACCGCCTCGTCGGTCGCCATGCCGCCGTCGACGAGCTCCTTGATCCGGCTGACGATGAACACGTGGTAGTCCATCGAAAGCCCGAAGAGGACGGTGAACAGGAAGAGCGGGAGCCACGTGACGATGCCGCCGTTCGAGTGGAACCCGAGCAATCCCTGCAGGTGCCCGTCCTGGAAGATCCACACGAGCACACCGTACGCCGCTCCGACGGAGAGCAGATTGAGCACGATCGCCTTGATCGGGATGACGATCGAGCGGAACGTGAGTAGAAGGAGCAGGAACGCGAGGCCGAGCACGAATCCGAACACGATCGGCATGTGCGACCTCGTCGCCGACGTGAAGTCGACGTCGCCTGCCGTCTCGCCTGTGACCGGTGCGGTCGTCATGCTGCGGAGCACGCCGAGCGCGTGCACCGCCGCCGCGTTCTGCCCGTCGCCGACGAGCGGGATGTCCACCGTCTCGACCGTGTGTGCGTGGTTTATCGAGGTACGGATCGGCTCCTTCATCACGCCGGACGCGAGCGCACGCGTGCGCAGCCGGGCGATCTCCGCCTGGACATGGGGCGCCGTGACGTCGGGCGCCTGGAAGACGACGGTCGCCGGCGAGGACGCGCCAGGGAATGCCTGCTGGATCGCGTTGTACGTCTGGACGATCTGCAGG
>DASYFU010000005.1:0-3211 GCA_036498225.1 Gaiellaceae bacterium
GCGCGCAGGAGCTCGTCCTCCTCTTCGCGCACCTCCACCTCGCGCCCTTCGTCCGAGAGGACGTGCACGTCGAGCGCGAGCGACTGCATCTCCTTCAGCAGCACCTTGAAGGACTCGGGGATCGACGGCTCGGCGATGTTCTCGCCCTTGACGATCGCCTCGTAGGCCTTCACGCGCCCGACGGTGTCGTCGGACTTGATGGTGAGCATCTCCTGCAGCGTGTACGCGGCGCCGTACGCCTCGAGCGCCCAGACCTCCATCTCGCCGAAGCGCTGGCCGCCGAACTGCGCCTTGCCACCGAGCGGCTGCTGCGTGACCAACGAGTACGGGCCCGTGCTCCGCGCGTGGATCTTGTCGTCCACGAGGTGGAGCAGCTTGAGGATGTACATGTAGCCGACGGTGATCTTCTGCTCGAAGGGCTCACCGGAGCGGCCGTTGTAGAGCTGCATCTTGCCGGAGCACTTGCGACCGGCGGGACGCTTCTCGTCGACGACGATCTTGATCGGCGAGTCGGGGTTCTGCCGCGTCCACTCGATCAGCGCCTCGTCGACGTCGGCCGGCGTCGCACCGTCGAAGACGGGGGACGCGACCGCGTGCGGGTCCGGCGCCGCGACGATCTGGCGGCGGTGCTTCCAGTCGAAGTCGCCGTTCCGCTGCTCCTCGTCCGCGAAGACGCCGTGCGCCGCAGCCCAGCCGAGGTGCGTCTCGAGCACCTGGCCGATGTTCATGCGGCTCGGCACGCCGAGCGGGTTGAGGATGATGTCGACGGGCCGACCGTCCGCGAGGAACGGCATGTCCTCCTCGGGGACGATCTTCGAGATGACGCCCTTGTTGCCGTGGCGGCCGGCGAGCTTGTCGCCCTCCGCGATCTTGCGCTTCTTCGCCACGTAGACGCGGACGAGCTCGTTCACGCCCGGGCTGAGGTCGTCGCCCGTGTCGCGCGAGAACGTCTTGACGTCGATGACGACTCCGCCCTCGCCGTGCGGGACCTTGAGCGAGGTGTCGCGCACCTCGCGCGCCTTCTCCTTGAAGATCGCGCGGATGAGCTTCTCCTCCGCGGTCAGCTCGGTCTCGCCCTTCGGCGTGACCTTGCCGACGAGCAGGTCGCCGGAGTTGACCTCCGCGCCGATGCGGACGACGCCGCGCTCGTCCAGCTGCGCGAGCGACTCCTCCGACCGGTTCGGGATGTCGCGCGTGATCTCCTCGTCGCCGAGCTTCGTCGAGCGCGCATCCACCTCGTACTCGTGGATGTGGATCGACGAGAGGATGTCGTCCTTGACGAGGCGCTCGGAGAGCACGATCGAGTCCTCGAAGTTGAAGCCCTCGTAGGACATGAACGCGACCAGCAGGTTGGCGCCGAGCGCGAGCTCGCCCGAGTCGGTCGAGCTGCCGTCGGCGAGCACCTGGCCCGCCTCCACCCTGTCGCCCAAGCGCACCACAGGCTTGTGGTGGATGAGCGTGCCCTGGTTCGAGCGCATGAACTTCGTCAGCGTGTACTCGTCCCGGCCGTTCTTGCCCTCGACGACGATCTTGTCGGCGTCGACGTCGGCGATCGTGCCGGCGTTCGTCGACATGACGACGTCGCCGGAGTCGACCGCGGCGCGGTACTCGAGTCCGGTGCCGACGAGCGGCGCCTGACGGACGAGCAGCGGGACGGCCTGGCGCTGCATGTTCGCGCCCATGAGCGCGCGGTTCGCGTCGTCGTGCTCGAGGAACGGGATGAGCGCGGTCGACACGGAGACGATCTGCGCCGGGGCGACGTCCATGAACTCGACGTCCTTCGGCGCGGCCGTGACCGCTTCGCCCTCGGCCGAGCGGCAGAGCACCGCGGCCTCGAGCAGCTTGCCGTTCTTGTCCGTGGACGCGGTCGCCTGCGCGATCGTGTAGCGGGACTCCTCGACCGCGTCGAGGTAGACGATCTCGTCGGTCACCTTGCCGGCGACGACGCGGCGGTACGGCGTCTGGATGAAGCCGAACTCGGACACCGTCGCGTACGACGCGAGGTAGCCGATGAGGCCGATGTTCGGGCCTTCCGGCGTCTCGATCGGGCACATGCGGCCGTAGTGCGTCGGGTGCACGTCGCGCACCTCGATCGGTGCGCGCTCGCGCGTCAGGCCGCCCGCGCCGAGCGCCGACAGGCGGCGGCGGTGCGTGAGGCCGGCGAGCGAGTTCGTCTGGTCCATGAACTGCGACAGCTGCGAGGAGCCGAAGAACTCCTTCAGCGCCGCGACGACCGGACGGATGTTGATGATCGTCTGCGGCGTGATCGTGTCGACGTCCTCGGTCGTCATCCGCTCGCGCACGACGCGCTCCATGCGGTACAGGCCGACGCGGAACGCCTCCTGGATCAGCTCGCCCACGGTGCGCAGGCGGCGGTTCCCGAAGTGCTCGTACTCGTCGAGCTCGGCCGCGATCGGTGCGCGCGGCAGCGCGATCGCCTCGGCCGCGAAGTCCTTCGAGTCCTCGGGGACGCCGAGCTTGACCGGCAGGTCGATGAGCTTGCGGACGAGCGCGACGATGTCCTCGGTCGTGAGGACGCGGACGTCCTCGGGGACGTTGACGCCGAGGCGCTGGTTCAGCTTGTAGCGGCCGACCTTCGTCAGGTCGTAGCGCTTGGGGTCGAAGAAGAGCGCGCGCAGGAGGTTCCGCGCGTTGTCGAGCGTCGGGGGCTCGCCCGGGCGCTGCTTCTTGAAGACCTCGATGAGGGCCTCCTCCTCGCGCGTGGAGGGGTCCTTCTCGAGCGTGTTGACGATGTACGGCGAGTTCTCGAACAGGGCGAGGATCGCCTCGTTCGTCGACGTGTCGAGCGCAAAGCCGGTGGACGGGTCCTCGGCGGGGAGAGCGCGGAGGAGCGTCGTGATCGGCAGCTTGCGCTTGCGGTCGATGCGGGCGTACGCGATGCCCTTCTTGTCGATCTCGAGCTCGAGCCACGAGCCGCGGCTCGGCATCAGGTTCGCCGTGAAGACCTGCTTCGTCGGGTCCTTCGGCTCCATCAGGTAGGCGCCCGGTGAGCGGACGAGCTGCGTGACGATGACGCGCTCGGTGCCGTTGATGATGAAGGTGCCGACCTCGGTCATCATCGGGAAGTCGCCCATGAAGACGCCCTGCTCGCGGATCTCGCCCGTGTCCTTGTTCACGAAGCGGACCTTCATATTGAGCGAGGCCTGGTAGGTCAGATCCTTTTCGCGGCACTCCTTGATGGAGAACTGCG
>DASYFU010000006.1:0-6032 GCA_036498225.1 Gaiellaceae bacterium
CTGTGAACTTCCTCGGCGACGCGGCTCCGGGCGACCTCGTCGACGTGCGGATCGAGCGCGCGACGTCGCAGACGCTCGCCGGCGCGCAGGTCGCGGCGCTCGTCGCCTAGGCTTCTGCTGCGCGCAGGCTGCGCATTCCCACCACCGCGGGAACGACCGGCAGCCAGAAGTTGAAGACGCGGTACGTGAAGACTGCAAGCACGGCGGCTGCGAGCGGCACGCCCGTCCACGAGAGCGCGAACGGAAGCAGCGCCTCGACCGCACCGGCGCCGCCGAGCGGGAGCGTCCGGCGCGTGAGCGCATAACCGGTGGCGTAGCCGAGGAGCAGCAGCTCGACGTTCGGCGCGCCGTGTGCGAACGCGTGCAAGCAGGCCCACAGGCACGCCATCTCCCCGAACCAATACACGGCTGCGCCGAGCGGCCCGGCGAGGTGTCGGCGTGCAAAGAGGCAGCGGAGCACGTGGATCGACTCGAGTGCCTGCGCGAGCCCGTCGCGCCACTGGCCCTTGTCGCGGAAGCGAGCACGATGGCCGACCGCCCACAGCGCGGCGGCGAACCCGAGAGGGACGGTGATCGCCCACGGCAGCGTCAGGCCCATCGTCGGCGTGTGCGCGCCGCTTGCGAGCAGCTGGATCGACGCGATGCAGGCGGCCGGCGCGAGCAGCGCATACTCGAGCGCGCCGAGCCCGAGAACCCGCACGCGGGCCTCGCGGTCGGAGATTCCGGTTTGCTTGAACGCATGCAGGTCGAGTGCGAACCCGCCCTGGGTCACGAACGGCCCGAATCCGGCGGCGACTGCAGCGGCCGCACGGCCGCTCCCCATCTTCGGGCCTTCGTCGACGCGCGAGACCTCGCTGTTCCCGAGCATGTAGCCGAGGTAGGCGACGATCTCCGCACCGAACGCAGCGAGGAACCAGATCGGCTGAACGGCCTGCATCCGATCCCAGACCGCATCGAAGCCGGCGACCTCGCTCAGGGCGAAGAGGGTCGCCAGCGCGAGCAGCGAGGCGGCCACGAGGAACACGGTGGACTCCACCCGCGTCTGGTCGAGTTGGCTCTTCGGCTCCATGTTCACGTAACGCAGGGGAGAATCATCCGGTGACGGTTATCGGCATCTTCGGGCCGACCGCAAGCGGCAAATCGAGTGTCGCTTCGGAGGTGGCCGACCGGATTCCTGCCGAGCTCGTCTCTGCCGATGCCCTTCAGGTCTATCGGGGTCTGCCGATCCTGACGAACCAGCCTAGCCCGCCTGTTCGGATGGTGGGGATCTGGCCCCTCGACCGGGAGGCCTCGGTCGGCGATTACGCCCCGCTGGCCCACGCGGCGGTGGACGAGATCCTCGCGGACGGCCGGACGCCGCTCGTCGTCGGCGGGACGGGTCTCTACCTCCGGGCGGCGCTCGCCGAGCTGTCGCTCCCGCCTGCGCCGGCGGAGGGAGCGCGGGAGCGCTGGGAGCGGTTCTACGACGAGCGCGGCGCGGAGGCGGCTCACGAGCATCTCGAGGAGCTCGATCCTGCGGCAGCCGCCGCCGTGCACGCGAACGACCGCCGACGCGTCGTCCGGGCGCTCGAGCTGGCCGAGGCCGGCTCCTCGCTCGCGCCGGGCGCGGACCGGCTGTGGTCGGATGCGACGCGGCACCCGACGCTGATCGTCGGCCTCGACGTCCCGAAGGACGTGCTCGAGCGGCGGATCGAGGAGCGGACGAGGGCGATGTTCGACGCCGGTGTGCAGGAAGAGGTGCGCCGCGCGCTCGAAGGCCCGATCTCGATCACGGCGCGGCAGGCGCTCGGGCTCGAGGAGGTGGCGACGCTCTCGCGCGACGAGGCGATCGCCGCCATCGTCGTGCGCACGCGGCGCTACGCGGCGTATCAGCGCAAGTGGATGCGCCGCATTCCCGGCATCGCTATGGTCGGCGCGGATCGCCCGCCGGGCGAGATCGCAGATGACGTCGTCGCGCTGGCACGCACACGGGAACGCATACCTCGTCCTCGAGGGTGAGCCATACGTGCACGAGGACGGTCTCGACGGAGCGGTGGACGTCCTGTCGGTCGACGGGGACGACATGACCATTGCGATCGTGAATCCCGATGGATCTCACGCCGAGATGTCGGGCAACGGGACGCGAATCGCAGGCGCATGGCTGATGCAGCGGACCGGGAACGACATCGCGCGCGTGCACGTCGGCCCTCGCGTCGTCGAGGTGCGTCGCGTCGGCGACGAGTACGAATCCGAGATCGGCGAGGTCGAAGTGCACGATCGGGAGCGGATCGCCGGCTTCGACGTGACGCCCGTTTCCGTCGGCAATCCGCACGCGGTCGTCGTTGGCGATCCGGCCCAGATCGGGCTGATCGGCCCGCTGCTCGAGACGCATCCGCGCTTTCCGAACCGGACGAACGTGCAGGTCGTGCGCGTCGATGGCTCCGGCGAGGTGACTGCGCGCGTGTGGGAGCGGGGCGTAGGGGAGACGACCGCGTCCGGCTCGAGCGCGATCGCGGTCGCAGCGGCGACGCACGGCGAAGGCGACGTCGTCGTGCACTTTCCCGGCGGCGACCTGCGCGTGCGCCTCGACGGCGGGCGCGCGACGCTCACAGGGCCCGCCGAGCGGCTCTAGCTCGCTATCTCGAACTCGCGCAGGACGTCGTTGAGCGACGTCTTCAGGTCCGTCTGCGCGCTGCGCCAGCCGATGATCAGTGCGCAGCTGAGGTTGTACGTGCCCGCGGGGAACTCCTTCGGGCGCGTGCCGGGGACGACGACTGCGTTCGGCGGGACGTAGCCGCGATGCTCGACCGGCTCGGCACCGGTGACGTCGATGATCGGGACGGATCCGGTGAGCGAGACGTTCGGCGCGAGCACAGCGCGCTCGCCGACCACGACCCCCTCGACGAGGATGCAGCGCGAGCCGATGAATGCGCCGTCCTCGACGATCACAGGCCTCGCCTGTACCGGCTCGAGGACGCCGCCGATCCCCACGCCGCCGGCAAGGTGGACGTCTGCGCCGATCTGCGCACAGGAGCCGACCGTCGCCCATGTGTCGACCATCGTGTTCGGGCCGACCCACGCACCGATGTTGACGTAGCTCGGCATCATCACGACGCCGCGTGAGAGGAACGAGCCGTAGCGCGCCGTAGCCGGCGGCACCACGCGCACGCCGAGCTCGACGTAGTTGTGCTTGAGCGGAATCTTGTCCAGATACTGGTACGGGCCGACCTCGATCGGCTCCACCTTGCGCAGGCGGAAGTAGTCGAGAATCGCCGTCTTCGCGTCCTCGTTCACGCGCCACTCGCCGTCCACCTTCTCTGCAACGCGGATCTCGCCCCGGTCGAGGGCGTCGATCGTCTCTTCCGTCGTCACAGCAGCTCCGCCGCCCGTCTGCACTCCTCCAGCGTAGGCACGAGCGCGAAGCGGACGTAGCCGGCACCGCTCGGGCCGAAGAACTCGCCGGGCGAGACGAGGATGCCGCGCTCGAGCAGCGCGTCCGCATCCGGCCCGATCACCCAGAGGTACATCGTCGCATCGCTCGCGACGATCTCCCAGCCCTTCGCCTCGATCGCGGGGATCATCACGTCGCGCTTCGCGCGGTAGCGGGCGCGCGTCTCGTCGACGTGGCGCTCATCGTTCCAGGCGACGACGGAGGCGCGCTGGACGAATTCCTGCGGCGCCGTCCCGACCGTTGGGCGATACGCCTTCATCGCCGAGATCACCTCCGGCGACGCGGCGACGAATCCCGAGCGATAGCCCGTCATCGAGGAGCGCTTGCTCAGCGTCTGGAACACGATCATGCGCGAGCGATCGCCCGCCTGCAGCGCGGAGGGCGGCGGCGCGCCGAACCACAGCTCCGAGTACGCCTCGTCGGAGCCGACGTAGAAGTCACGCTCCGCGGCGAGCCCGGCGAGGCGTTCGTAGAACTCGAGCGGTGCGACGGCGCCCGTCGGGTTGTGCGGGTAGTTGACCCACAGGAGCGCAGTGTCGTCGGGCATCGCGTCCAGGTCGGGAAGGAAGCCGTTCTCGCGCAGCAGCGGCAGCGTATGCACCTCGGCGCCGGCGAGGAGGGCGCCGCGCTCGTACACCGGATACGCCGGCTCGCCGAAGACGACGGTGCGGCCTGCAGTGTCGAGCACCTGCGCGAGCGAGAAGATCGCTTCCTTCGCGCCGTACGTCGGGACGATCTCCGTATCGGGGTCGACGTCGACGCCGAAGCGGCTCGCGCACCACGCGGCGGCGGCCTCACGCAGCTCCGGCAGCCCTTGCGCGAGCGGGTACGGCGCCCGCTCCGGGATGGCGTCCACGAGCGCCTGCCGGATCATCGGATCGGTCGGCTCATTCGGGTCGCCCTTGCCGAAGTCGATCACCTCGACGCCTGCTGCGAGGAGCCGCCGCCGCGCCTCCTCGAGGCGGACGTACGGGTACGTCGCCATCTCCGCGAGCGTCGGATTGATCACGAGAGGAATTCTCGCAGCGTCGCGTAGCAGCGCTCGAGGTTTTCGATCGGCACCTGCTCGTCGACGCGGTGCGCGTACGCGGTCGCGCCGGGGCCGTAGTTGATCGCGTCGATGCCCTGCTCCGCGAACTGCGCGACAGGTGTCCACGCCTGCTTGGGCTTCACCGTCGGCACGAGCTCGCGCAGCCGCGCAGTGCGGGCGTTGTCGAGCCCGGGCGGCGCGAACGGGGAGTTGCTCAGGACCTCGATCTCGCCGGACGGCAGCAGCTCTCGCAGCCGCGCCTCGGCATCCGGCTGCATGTACCGCATGTTGAGCTCCGCGGACGCGATCGCGGGAACGACGTTCGACGCGATGCCGCCCTGCACACGAACGGCGCTTACAACCTCGCGATAAACGAGACCGTCGAGCTCGACGTCGATCGGCTCGAGCCCGACGAGCGGCTGCAGGCCACGAACGAGCTCGTGGATCGCGTTCACGCCCGTCCACGGCCGCGCCGAGTGCGCGCTCTCGCCGTGGAACGTGATGCGCGCCTGCACGTTGCCGACGCAGCCGGCATGCAGCTCGCAATCGGTCGGCTCGAGCACGACCGCGAGCTCCACGCCGTCGAGCAGGTCGGTCGCGAACAAGGCCGGCAGCGGGCTCTCGCTGACCGGAACCTCTTCACGCGTGAAGAAGAGGTAGCGCGCCGGGATGCCGGCGCGGGCGAGCTCGATCATCACCGCGACCCCGGACTTCATGTCGCTCGCCCCGAGGCCGTGCACGGCGCCGGCCGCGATCCGGCCGGGGATGTTTCCCTGCGCGGGCACCGTATCCAGGTGTCCCGCGAGGACGATCGGGCCATCCCCGTACAGCAGCACCTCGCCGTCGTCGTACACGGGTTCTCCGGGCACGAGATCGCGCACGAGCTCGACGATCGCCGCCTCCGAACGGCTCTCGGAGGGAACGTCGACGAGCCGCAGCGTCGTGGCGGCGAGATCGGGGGTCGGCACGGCAGAAGTCATAATGGACGTTCGTGGCACCCCATCAGCCCGATCCCACGCCGGGCCTCGAGCCCGAGCGCGGGCTCGTGCTCGCCGTGCTCGGACAGGCAGTCGACGCGGACGACGAGCTGGGCGAGTTCGAGGAGCTCGCCCGCACCGCCGGCGTCGAGCCCGTCTCGCGCATCGTGCAGCATCGCCCGCAGCCCGACCCGCGCAGCTACGTCGGCAAGGGCAAGCTCGACGAGTTGAAGCACGAGTACGGCGGAACGAAGGCCGAGGTGCTCCTCGTCGACGACGAGCTCTCGCCGTCGCAGCAGCGGCTGCTCGAGAACACCCTCGAGGCGCGGGTGGTCGACCGGACGCAGCTGATCCTCGACATCTTCGCCCAGCACGCCGTCAGCGCCGAGGGAAAGCTCCAGGTCGAGCTCGCGCAGCTCGAGTACAACCTTCCGCGCATGCGCGGCATGTGGAAGCACCTCGAGCGCCTCGGTGGCGGAGTCGGGACGAGGGGCCCCGGCGAGTCGCAGCTCGAGTCCGACCGCCGGCAGGCACGCCGGCGCGTGACACTCCTCAAGGAGCGGCTCGAGGAGCTCTCGAAGCAGCGCGACGTGCG
>DASYFU010000007.1:0-2377 GCA_036498225.1 Gaiellaceae bacterium
CACGACGACGATCGGCAGCTCTTCGAGCGCCGCCGTCGCGAGCTCCTGGGACGTCATCTGGAAGCAGCCGTCGCCGTCGACGCAGATCACCGTCGCGTCGGGCCGCGCCGCCTTTGCGCCGACCGCAGCCGGAATGCCGTAGCCCATCGTCCCGAGACCGCCGGAACTGATGAACGTGCGCGGCCGGTCGCACTGGACGTACTGCATCGCCCACATCTGGTGCTGGCCGACACCGGTCGTCCACACGACGTCGTCGCGGCCCGCCGTCAGCTCCTGCAGCAGCTCGAGGACACGCTGCGGCTTCAGCATCGGCCCCTCGTTGCTGTAGCGGAGCGGGAACTGCTCGCGCCACTCCGCGATCTGACGCAGCCACGCGTCGGTGCGGCCCGGCGCGACTTCGTCCGCGACCTTCTTCGTCAGCTCGGTGAGCACCGGCTTGAGCGGGCCGACGACAGGCACGTCCGCGTGACGGATCTTCGAGATCTCGGCCGCGTCGATGTCGAGATGGACGATCGACGCCCCCGGCGCGAACGCGGAGACCTTGCCGGTGACGCGGTCGTCGAAGCGCGAGCCGACCGCGATGACGACGTCGGCCTTGTTCAGCGCCCAGTTCGACCATTTCGGCCCGTGCATGCCGGGGTGGCCGGCAAAGAGCGGATGGGACTCCGGGAACCCGCTCTTCGCCATCAGCGTCGTGACCACCGGGAGCTGTGCGATCTCCGCGAGCTCGAGCAGCTCGTCCGTGGCGTGCGCGTTCAGCACCCCTCCTCCCACGTAGAGGATGGGCCGCTCCGCCGCGGCGACAGCCTTCGCTGCGGCGAGGATCTGCCGGGCATTTCCACGGCGGGGCGGCTTCCATCCCGGGAGGGAGACTTCCGAGGGGTAGGAGAAGTCGAGCTCGGCCTCCTGCACGTCGCGCGGGACGTCGACCAGCACCGGGCCGCAGCGGCCCGTGCGCGCAACGTGGAAGGCGGCCTTCATGACGTGCGGCAGCTCGTTTACGTCCTGGACGAGCCACGAGTGCTTGACGTTCGGGATCGTGATGCCGGTGATGTCGCATTCCTGGAACGCGTCGGTGCCGATGAGGAACGAGCGCACCTGACCGGTGATGCAGACGAGCGGCGTCGAGTCCATCCACGCGTCGGCGATCGGCGTGACGAGGTTCGTCGCGCCAGGCCCCGACGTCGCGACGGCGACGCCGACGCGCCCGGACGCGCGCGCGTAGCCCTCGGCCATGTGGCCTGCGCCCTGCTCGTGGCGCGCGAGCACGTGACGCACGGTCGTGCCGCGCGCCATCGCGTCGTAGAGCGGCAGGATCGCGCCGCCCGGCAGGCCGAACATCACGTCGACGCCTTCCGCCTCGAGCGAGCGGAGGATCGCGTCTGCGCCGTTCACCTTCATACCGGCTCCGGCCAGAACTCGGCGTTGCGGAGCGAGAGCTGGAACCCGGCGACGACGCGCGACGTGAACTCACGGGTGGTCGCGCCGACGCCGAGACGCAGCAGGTCGGGCGTCTGCGGGCCGTCGACGAGCGCGGCCGACACCGCGCCGGCGAGCGTCGCGCCCGCCGCCGGCGACCCGAGCCCGTGCTCGAGCGTCATCGCGGCCGCGAGCAACATGCTGCTCGGGTTGACGATCCCGCCGCCGGCGATCGCGAAGCCGCCGTCCGGAGACGGGACGAAGAGGCTCGGCCCGTGCTCGGCGAGCAGGCCGTGCGCGGCGACGCGTGCGGCCGCCGGAGCGGCGGCGATCTCGACCATCGGCTCCGCCCACGCCGGTGCGACGGCGACGACGTCGAAGCGGCTCGTGTTGAACGCGGCGAGCGGCAGCGCGACGCGGGGCGAGAGATGCTCGACGTGCACGTGGTCGTGCGCGTCCGCGACCTCGTCGGCGAGCTCGTTCCACTCTGCGTCGCCGACGACGGCGAGCTGCGTGCTCCGCCGCTCGGCGAGGTCGAATGCAGCCTCGAGCGCCCACTCGGAGGCGGACTCGGCGAGCGGCGCGACGAACGCCACGTCGTCATGGCGGCCGAAGCGCACGCGCGTGACGCGCGCGCGCAGATCGAGCTCGGCCATCACCTCGGCGAGCGCCGGCTCCTCCGCGCCCGCGACGAGCACGGCGTCGGCGTCGAGCACGATCGAGCGCGTCGACGCGGGGAACGCCTGTCCCGCCCGCGCGACGGCGACGCCGCCGAACGACGCATGCTGCTCGTCGATCGACAGGCCGTGCAGCCGCGCGACCGCGTCGAGGGCGAGCATGGCCTCGGCCATCAGCTCCGGCGCGGTCCCCGCGCCCGTAAGACAGGCAATTGTCGTGTTGCGGCTCACGCCGTCACCTCCATGAAGATCTCGTCGTCGAAGAGAACAGGGCCTTTGTC
>DASYFU010000008.1:0-2870 GCA_036498225.1 Gaiellaceae bacterium
TGACGGGTCACCTCGCGATCCTCATCGGCCTCTCCCCCGAGTCGTCGGTCGCCGACCGGGAGACGCTCTTCTTCTCGATCCGCGTCTTCATCGAAGCGGTCGCGCGCGATCGCCCGACGCTGCTCGTCTTCGAGGACCTGCACTGGGCCGACGCGAGCTTGCTGGATCTCGTCGAGCTGCTTGCGTCGCGCCTGCGCGACCTTCCGATCCTCCTTCTCGTGCTCGCGCGGCCGGAGCTGCTCGACGCACGGCCGAGTTGGGGTGGCGGCCTGCCCGCCTACGGCACCGTCCCGCTCGGCCCGCTCACGGAAGCCGAGGCGCGCCGGCTCGCAACCGAGCGGCTGTCGGTGGCACGCACGGAACGGGCCGACGAGCTCGCGCATGCGGCCGGCGGCAACCCGCTGTTCATCGAACAGCTCGCCGCCACGGTGTCGGAGTCGGGCGGAGACGAGTCGCTCCCGACGACGATCCGCGGTCTTCTCGCCGCCCGGCTCGACGCGCTTCCTCCGGCCGAACGGGTGCTCGTGCTCGATGCGGCCGTGGGCGGCAAGGTCTTCTGGCGCGGCGCCCTCGAACGGATGGGACGAGATCCCGCGCAATTGACCGAGCTCCTCGGCGCGCTCGAGCGGCGTGACCTGATCCGGCGCGAGACCGTGTCGGCGATCGACGGCGAGCAGCAGTACACGTTCACGCACGTCCTGATCAGGGACGTCGCGTACGACCTGCTTCCTCGCGCTGGCCGGCGCGAGCGGCACGAGCATTTCGCCCTGTTCTTCGAGGAATCCACGACGGGCGTCGGCGAGGCAGGTGCCGCCCGCGCCCGTCACTGGCGTGACGCCGGCGACCACGAGCGCGCGGTGGCGCTCTTCGTCGCGGCGGCCGAGCAGGCCGAGCGCGGCTGGGCGAAGGACCGCGCCGTGACCTTCTACCGCGAGGCGCTCGCGATCGCTCCCGACCCCGACACGAAGCGCGCGATGCAGCAGCGGCTCGGCGTCGCGGTCCAGGCGTATCTGCACGTCGACGACGCGCAGATGCTCGGCCTCGGGCCGTCCTAGGCGGCAGGCGGGAAGTCGGCCGGCGTGACGTCGCCGGCGATCTCGTAGACGCCGTCGACGTTGTGCTGGCCGAGCTTCGCGCCGTGCAGCCGGACGACGTCCTCACTCGGGGCCTCGTAGACGCAGAAGGTCTTCACGATGCCCTCTTCGTCGACCACCACGTGGCTGTGCTCCCAGGTGATCTCCGGGAAGTCCTCTTCGGTGAGCATCCGGGAGCGCCGCCCGATGAACGGCATCTGGTCTTCTCGAACGTCGAACGTGCGGATGATGAGGTAGCGCGGCACAGGCCAAAATCATAGTCTCTTAGCGCCGTCTCACCTGCGAGGGCACACTGTTCCTAGGCAATGCTGGTCCTGGTGACAGACGACGACCGGGCCGTCCGCGAGGCACTGGAACGCGCGCTTCAGCTGGCCGGCTACGAGGTCGAGCTCGCCTCCGACGGCGACTCCGCGCTCATGGCGATCGAGCGTCGAACGCCCGACGCGGTCGTCCTCGACGTGATGATGCCCGGGCTCGACGGGCTCGACGTCACTCGGCGCCTGCGCCGCGAGGGAAATCGTGTTCCCGTCCTGCTCCTCACGGCGCGCGATGCGGTCGGCGACCGCGTCGAAGGGCTCGACGCCGGAGCCGACGACTACCTGCCGAAGCCGTTCGCGCTGGAGGAGCTGCTTGCCCGTCTGCGCGCGCTTCTGCGCCGCGCGCTCGAGAAGGAGCCCGCGGCGGTGCTTCGCTTTGCCGACCTCACGTTCGACCTCGGCTCGATGGATGCGCGCCGCGGCGGTCGCCGCTTCGAGCTGACGACGACCGAGGCGCACCTGCTCGAGCTGTTCATGCGCAACCCCCGGCAGGTGCTGCCGCGCTCGCTCATCTACGAACGCGTCTGGGGCTACGACTTCAGCCACTCGTCGAACGCGCTCGACGTGTACGTCGGCTACCTGCGCCGCAAGCTCGAGGCCGACGGCGAATCGCGCCTCATCCACACCGTGCGCGGCACGGGCTACGTCCTCCGCGAACAATGAGCCTGCGTCTTCGCCTGACGCTCGTGGCGGCGGTCGTCGTCGCGATCGTCGTCGCCGCGGCGTCGATGACGACGTACTTCGTCATGCGGCACGAGCTGTACTCACAGGTGGACAGCGAGCTCGCCCAGCATGCGCAGGACCCGCGTGAGGTCTTCCACGGGCCGAGCCCGTTCGGAGGCGACTACGTCAGCTTGATCAACCCGACCGGCGGCCTTGCGGCCGGGCTCCGCATCCCGATCGACAACTCGGTCCGCACCGTCGCTGCGGGCCACCACGGGCCGTTCTACCGCGACGCACGGGTCCAGGGCTACCACGTACGCGAGATCGTCGTCCCGCTGCAAGGAGGCGGAGCCGTCGTCGTCTCGCGCGTCGTCGCCTATATCGACCATGACCTCGGACGGCTGCGGTTGATCCTCATCCTGGTCTCGCTCGGCGGCATCGGCGCGGCGGCGCTCGCCGGCGCCCTCGTGTCACGCGCGACGCTCGCCCCCGTGCGCCGCCTGACGGCCGCAGCAGGGCGCATTGCCGAGACCGGCGACCCGAGCGAGCGCGTCCCGGTCGGCGGACGCGGGGAGATGGCGCGCCTGGGGACGTCGTTCAACACGATGCTGGCCGCGCTCGAGGACGCGCTCGAGACGCAGCGGCGCTTCGTCGCCGACGCTTCACACGAGCTGCGCACGCCGCTGACGAGCATGCAGACGAACATCGAGGTGCTGAAGCAGCAGGAGCGGCTCGACCCGGGCGCGCGCCAGCGTCTCTTCGACGACCTGCAGCGCGAGGCGCACGAGATGCGCGA
>DASYFU010000009.1:0-2412 GCA_036498225.1 Gaiellaceae bacterium
CAAGGCCCGGCCGATATGCGCACGTTGACGGACGTCTTTGCACCCGGCACGCCGCCGCTTCCTGAGGGGCTTCGTACCCTACACGTCTCGCCCGGGAAGTACGTTGAGCCGGGCCAGACCGTGCACGCGAACTTCACGTTCCGCAACTTCGGCGGCGGCACGGCGACCGGCTTCCGGGTGCGGTTCCGGCTCCCCGAGGGTCTGACGTACCTCGTCGGCACCGCCCGCATCGACGACGTAGAGATCGACGAACACGGCGGCCTGACGTCGCTCCTCCAGTCCTCCGGCGCGAACCTCGGCGACGTCCCCCCGGGCGGCGAGCGGAAGATCTCCCTCGCGTACAGCGTCGCCCCCACGATCGAGAACGGCACCCAGATCGCCCTCCAAGCCGCGATCGCCTCGTTCGAAGTCCCGCTCATCGGCTCCAACGTCGTACGCCTCGTCGTCCGCAGCCGGCCGATGCTCCAGAGCAGCGGCACGCGCCTCTCCCTGACGCCGGTCCGCGAGGCCGTCCCCGAGGCCGAGCTCCAGGTCCGCGCCCAGATCCACAACTCCGGCCAGAGCAGCGCGCACGACGTCATGGTGCTGCTCCCTGTCCCCGCCAACACCACCTACGTCGGCGGCAGCGCGCGCGTCGACGGCCGCACCCCGTCCGGTCTCTCCGAGACCGAGCCCTTCGGCCTCTCCCGGCCGACGATCGTCGCGCCGACCCTCGGCCCCGGCGCCACACTCGACGTCGGCTACACCGTCCGCGTCGATGCGACGTGCGAAGACGGCACCCCGATCGTGGCCAACGGCTCCGTCTGCACCCAGGAGCTCCCGGAGTTCGCGCTCGCGCCGGTCACCCTGAAGATCCCCTCGCGGCCGTCGTTCGCCGGCGACGAGACCGGCTTCGCCGTCGACTGCGAAGACGACGTCGTCCCCGGCCAGCGCATCAAGCTGACGGCGCGACTGCGCAACGTCGGCACCGCCCGCGCCCGCGGCGTGAAAGTGAAGCTCAAGCTCCCCGACGGCCTCACCTACACCGGCGGGTCGCGCCGCGTCGACGGCGCCCAGGCCGTCGATCCACCGAAGGACCCCGGCCTCTTTGACCTCGGCGACGTCGAGCCGGGTCGCTCGATCGAGGTCTCTGTCGGCGGCGTCGTCCGCACGCCGGTCGCCGACGGGCACGAGCTCGCCTTCGCCGCGCGGATCGACTGGGCGAAGGGCGACCGCGGCTTCGAGCGCACCGCCGTCGTCCGGTCCGCGCCGGCGTTCCCGGCGGCGTTCAACACGATCGACCGCGAGACGCCGAAGCAGATCGGCGCCGGCGAGACCGCCGCCTACACGATCCGGCTGCAGAACGGCGGCACCGACGTCGCGACCGACGTGCGGCTGCAGCTCGATGTCGACGAGGGTCTCGAGCAGCTCCGCATCAGCGAGAAAGAAAACGAGCTCACCATCGGCGACGATGGCGCCGTCCACCTCGACACGCTCGCCCCCGGCGTGCAGCGCACGCTGCGGCTGGAAGCGCGCGTCGCCGACGCGCTCGAGGACGCCTCGCAGCTCCGCGTCCGCGCGACCCTGCGCACCGCGCAGCTCGACGACGTCGCGCTCGGCTCCGCCGTTCACGTCGCCTCCGCGCGCCCGCGCTTCTCGGTCGCCGAGTCGCACCTCGTCGCCGACAGCAACGAGGCGCTGCGCCCGAGCCGCACGATCGCGACCCACCTCACGCTCCACAACGACGGGACCGATCGCGGGCGTGACGTGCGCGTGCGGCTGCAGCTCCCCGACGAGTTGCGGCTCGAAAGCGTCGACGGCGCCTCGCGCGACGGCGACACCGTCGTGTTCGGCGAGATCCCGGCGCTGGCGACGCGCGAGGCGACGCTGCACCTGCGGCTGATCGGCGCGGTTGCCGAAGGTGACGTGCTCGAAGTCGGCGCGCGTGTCGCCGGGATCAACGTCGTTCCGTTCTCGCTCGTGCCGCTGCGGCTGGAGACGCATGCCGAGGCGTCGTTCGCCGAAGGTGCGACACTCACGTCGCTCCCCGACGAGTCGGTCGAGTCGGGCGAAGAGGTCGTCTACACGCTCGCGCTGCGCAACGTCGGCGACGGTGCGGCGAAGCGGCTCAACGCGCGCCTCGACGTGCCGACGAATGCCGTCTACGCGCCCGGGAGCACGACGGTCAACGATCTGCCGCTGCTCGATTTCGCCGGCAACTCGCCGCTGCTCGTGCAGAGCGGTCTCACCCTCGGCGACGTCGGCGCGGGCGTCGAGGTCATCGCGCGGTTGCGGATGATCGTGAACACGCCGATTCCGGCCGGGACGCTCGTCGAGACGCGCGCGTACGTGAACTGGGACGAGCAGCCGGAGATCGTCGTCGGCGCCGCGCCCCTGCGCGTGCGCGCGTCGGCCGCGCTCCCGATCGTCGAT
>DASYFU010000010.1:0-7418 GCA_036498225.1 Gaiellaceae bacterium
CGCCCCGGCCGACGGCCGCGTAGTCCGCCTGCGCCTCGAGGAAGAACGGGTCGGCGTCCTCCAGCAGGACGTGGTGCACCATCGCGATCGCCATCGCGCCCCCTTCGCGAAGCACGTCCGCCGCCTTCGTGTAGCGCAGCCGGCGTTCGATCCAGTGGTAGGCCGTGAAGGAGACGAGCGCGTCGTACTCCGCCTCGTCGGGCTGCCACGTCTCGAAGTCGGCAAGGACGATCTCGACGTCCGGAAAGCGCGCGAGCTTGCGCCGCGCCACGGTCGCCAGCGACTCGCCGAGCTCGACGCACGTGATGCGCAATCCGCGCTCTGCGAGCGGTAGCGTCGCCTTCCCCGTGCCGCAGCCGACCTCGACGACGCGCGAGCCCGAGTGCAAGCCCACGAGCTCGACGAGGTCGTCGAGGAGCTCGTCAGGGTACGTCGGCCGCACGCGGTCGTAGAGCTCCGCCACCTCGTCGAACGTCGTGCGCCGCTCCCGGTGGTCCACACCGGATGTCTACCCTCCGGCCATGAAGAAGCGTCTCGACGTCCTCCTCGTGGAGCGCGGCCTCGCCGAATCGAGGACGCAGGCGCAGGCGCTCGTGCTCGCCGGGCTCGTGCCCGGCCACGACAAGCCCGGCGAGCAGGTCGACGAGGCGGCCGCTCTCGAGCTGAAGGCGAGACCGCCGTACGTCTCCCGTGGCGGGGAGAAGCTCGCACACGCGCTCGACGCGCTCGGCGTCGACCCGACCGGTCTCGATTGCCTCGACGTCGGCGCGTCGACGGGCGGCTTCACCGACGTCCTTCTCCAGCGCGGCGCTGCGCGGGTAGTCGCGGTCGACGTCGGCTACGGCCAGCTGCACGAACGGCTTCGAGCAGATCCGCGCGTCACCGTCCTGGAGCGGACGAATGCGCGCGCGCTCGAGGAGCTGCCGTTCGCGCCGCAGCTCGTCGTCTGCGACGTCTCGTTCATCTCCGTTCGCGTCGCGCTTCCGCCCGCGCTCCGTCTCGCTGCGCCGGGCTGGCATGCCGTCGTGCTCGTCAAGCCGCAATTCGAGGCCGGCCGTGCCGACGTCGGCAAGGGAGGCGTCGTGCGCGACGAAGCCGTCCGCGGGCGGGTCGTTCGGGAGGTTGCCGAGGCCGCGCTCGCGTGGGGGGCGTCTACGATCGCCGTCGTAGACTCGGGGCTCCCCGGGCCGAAGGGAAACCGGGAGCTCTTCCTCCATCTCTCGCAGGCCGACCACCCGACCCTCCCCGATGACCTCGACGAGCGAATCGCCGCAGCCGTCCAAGCCTGAGTCCGTCGCGATCGTCGCCCACGGACGCGTCGACGTGCGGCCTGCGGTCGAACGGGTCCGCGGCGTGGCGGAACAGAACGGTGTGACGGTCATCGACGACCCGGAGAAGGCGGAGCTCACAGTCGCCGTCGGCGGGGACGGGACGATCCTCCGCACGCTCGCGCGCCTGCTCGGCGCCGACGTTCCCGTCATCGGGGTCAACTTCGGACGCGTCGGCTTTCTCGCCTCGATCGCGCCGGACTCGCTCGAGCGCGACCTCGCGCGCGTGCTCGCCGGCGAGTACCGGGTGATCGAGCTCCCGACGCTCGAGATGAAGTTCGCCGGCGCGAGACACGTCGCGGTCAACGATGTCGTGGTGACGAGCGCGACGCTCGGCCGCATGGTCGAGCTCACGTACGCGATCGGCGGCGAGGACCTCGGGACGATCCCGTGCGACGGGATGATCTGCAGCACCCCCTCGGGCTCGACCGCGTACAACCTTTCGAACGGAGGGCCGGTGCTCGTCCGCGGTGTCGATGCGATGGCCATCACGTTCATCGCGCCGCACTCGCTCCATGCGCGGCCGCTCGTCGTCCCGCGCGGATCGCCGCTGACGGTGCGCAATGCGACCGCCGACGTCTCCGTCTGCGTGCTCGTCGACGGTCACCAGGTCGGGAGCATGAAGCCCGGCGACGAGATCGCGATCGCGCTCGGCGACCAGCGCAGCCTGCTCGCGACCCTGCCGGAGACGACGTTCTTCAGCCGATATCGCGAGACATTCGCCTGAAACGGCCAATGGAGGGCGTCGGGAGCCCTCTCTAGACTCGGATGCATGCTGCGCCGCCTGCGCATCGAGAACCTCGTCCTCATCCGGGAGGCGGAGCTCGAGCTTGCGCCCGGGCTGAACGCGATCACCGGCGAGACCGGCGCGGGGAAGACGATCCTCGCGCAGGCGATCGGCCTCCTGCTCGGGACGAAGGGCGACGCGTCCTTCGTCGGACCGGGCGCAGAGGAGGCATACGTCGAAGCGGAGCTCGACGTGCCGGACGATCTCGAGGAGCTCGCCGACCTGCGCCCCGAGGACGAGGACGCGTTGCTCCTCGCGCGCCGCGTGTTCGCCGACGGGCGAACGCGTGCGTACGCATGGGGTCGTGCGGCCGCGCGCGAGGACGTCGCCGCCGCGGTCGAGCGCGTGGTGGCGATGTCTGGGCAGTTCGAGCAGCGGCGGCTCGCGCGCCCGTCGTACCAGTTGGAGCTGCTCGACCGGTTCGCCGGCGTCGATCGCTCGCCCATGAAGTTGGCGTGGCGCGAGCTGCAGGCGGCGCGGAAGCGGCACGAGGAGCTGACTGTGAACGCGGCCGCGACGGAAGCGCATCTCGCGGAGCTGCGCGCGCTCGTCGAGGACACCGCCGGGATGGAGGCCCGCGACGAGGAGCAGCTGCGCGGCGACCGAGAGCGGCTGCGGCACGTGTCCGAGCTGGCAGAAGCCGCTTCGGCGGCTGCCAACGCCCTGACCCCCGACGACGGCGAGGGCGCCGCCGGGCTCGTCGCACTCGCCGAGCGCGCGGTGGCGCCGCTCGAGCGCCTCGCGCCGGAGCTGCAGCGCGCCGGCGACGAGCTGCGCGACGTCGAGCTGCGGCTGCGGGAGACGGCATCCGAGCTCAGCTCGTTCCTCGCCTCGCTCGAAGCGGAGCCGGGTCGGCTGGAGGAGCTCGAAGCGGGGCTCGACCGGATCGCGGAGGCGAAGCGGCGCTTCCGCGTCACGACGTACGAGGAGCTGATGGAGCGCGCGGCGGCGGCGCGCGAGGAGCTGGCGGCACTCGACGACGGCGTCGATCCAGTCGCCGCTGCAGCGGCAGCAGTCGAGGCGGCGGAGACGCGCGTGCACGACCTCGCCATGGAGCTGCGCGCGGAGCGGAACGCCGCAGCGCCGGCATTCGCGGATGCCGTCGCAGCGGAGCTGCACGACGTCGGAATGGGCGAGGGCGAATTCGTCTGCGAGGTGCGCGAGCGGGAAACGGGAACGACCGGCGCGGACGAGGCGGTCTTCCTCATCCGTCCGAACGCGGGAATGCCGTTCGGCCCCGTCGCCGAGACGGCGTCCGGCGGCGAGCTGTCCCGTGTCGCGCTCGCGATCGCGGCGGTGGCCGGGGGCGAGACGCTCGTCTTCGACGAGATCGACGCCGGCATCGGCGGGGAGACCGCGAACGCGGTCGGACGCGTCCTGCAGCGGCTTGCCGAACGGGCGCAGGTGATCACGATCACGCACCTGCCGCAGATCGCGGCCGTCGCCGATCGGCATTTCCGCGTGGAGAAGATCCCGGGCGATCCGACGCACACGCGCATCGACGTCCTCGGCGAGGACGAGCGGAAGGCCGAGATCGAACGGATGCTCGGCGGGCAGGAGTTCCTCGCTGCGGTCCGCAGCTGAACAGGTCCTCCTGGCGCCGATCGAGGACGTTTGGGGTTTCGTCGCCGAGCCGTACCACCTGTCCGACTGGTGGCCCGGCATCGCGGGTGTCGAGCCGGACCGGCGCGGGCTCGCCGCGGGCGCCCGGTGGAAGGTGCAGGGCCCGAGCTATCTCAAGAAATCGGAGACGCCGGCCGTGCTCGTCGTGCACGAGGTCGTCCCGCCGCGGCGACTCGTCTTCGAGCTCCTGCGCGAACGGCTCCGAGCGGAGCTCGAGCTCACGGCGGAGGGACCGGACCGGACAAAAGCGGTGCTCACCATCGACGGCCGATTCCTCTGGGGCCCACGACGCGTGCTGGGAAAGCAGGCGCTCCGGCGTCTGTACGACCTCATCCAGACCGCGGCCGCGCTCTGAGCGCTGACCACCAGTGCTGCTACCCTCAAATCCCGTGAGCGCGCGGGCCCCGAAGTACGTGTTTGTGACCGGGGGAGTGGTATCCGCGCTCGGGAAGGGAATCGTCGCCGCCTCGCTCGGCCGCCTGCTCAAAGCCCGAGGCCTGCGCGTCCAGCTCCAGAAGTTCGATCCGTACCTGAACGTCGACCCGGGAACGATGAGCCCGTTCCAGCACGGCGAGGTCTACGTCACCGAGGACGGGGCCGAGACCGATCTCGACATCGGTCACTACGAGCGCTTCGTCGACGAGAACTTCCTGCGCACGGCGAGCCACAGCGCCGGCGCCATCTGGGACACGGTCCTGCGCAAGGAGCGCAAGGGCGACTTCCTCGGCGCCACCGTCCAGGTCATCCCGCACATCACGAACGAGATCAAGGCGCGGATCCGGCGTGCCGCCGAGGCCGGCCCGACCGACGTCGTGATCTCGGAGATCGGCGGCACGGTCGGCGACATCGAGTCGCTGCCGTTCCTCGAGGCCATTCGCCAGTTCCGGCGCGAGGTCGGCCAGGAGAACGTCGTCTACGTCCACGTCACGCTCGTCCCGTTCATCGAGGCGGCCGGCGAGCTGAAGACGAAGCCGACACAGCACTCGGTGAACGAGCTTCGCCGCATCGGTATCCATCCCGACGTCGTCGTGTGCCGTTCGCATGAGGAGCTCTCCCGGGACATTCGAGACAAGATCGCGCTCTTCGCCGACGTCGATCCCGGGGCGGTGATCGCGAGCCCCGACGTCCGCGACGTCTACCTCGTCCCGTCCGTCCTGAAGGCGGAAGGCTTCGACCAGCTCGTGCTCGACAAGCTGAACCTCGAGGCTCCCGAGGCCGACCTCGGCGAGTGGGACGAGCTCACGCGCCGCATCGACGAGCAGCACGAGCTTGTCGAGATCGCGCTCGTCGGCAAGTATGTGAAGCTCCAGGACGCATATCTCTCCGTGCACGAGGCGTTGAAGCACGCAGGCCTGCACAACGGCTGCCGCGTCCACGTGCAATGGCTCGACGCCGAGAACATGTCGTACGAGGAAGCGGCCGACGTGCTCGACGGCGTCGACGGTGTGCTCGTCCCCGGCGGCTTCGGCTCGCGCGGCTGGGAGGGGAAGATCCTCGCGTGCCAGGTCGCGCGCGAACGCAACATCCCGTACCTCGGCATCTGCCTGGGCATGCACGTCGCCGTGTCCGAGTTCGCGCGCCATGTCGTCGGCCTCGACGGGGCCAACTCGACGGAGATGGATCCCGAGACGCCGTTCCCGGTCATCGATCTGCTCCCCGAGCAGAAGGGCGTCGAGGATCTCGGCGGCACGATGCGCCTCGGTGCGCAGGCGGTCGAGGTGGCCGAGGGGACGCAGGCGCGCGATCTGTACGGCGAGGCCGTCATCTTCGAGCGGCACCGCCACCGCTACGAGGTGAACAACCACTATCGCGAGCAGCTCGTCGAGCGTGGGCTCGTCGTCAGCGGAACGTTCGACGGCGGACGACTCGTCGAGATCGTCGAGCTCCCCGGTCACCCGTGGTTCGTCGCCAGCCAGTTCCACCCCGAGTTCAAGTCGCGCCCGACGCGCCCGGCGCCGCTCTTCCGCGGCTTCGTCGGCGCTGCGCTCACACGCGCCCGTTCGCGTCAGACGCAGCCGATCGCAGCTTGACGGAGGTCGTCGACCTCTTCCTGGAGCTCGCGGCCATCGCGAGCCCACCCGGCAAGGAGCGGCCCGTTTCCGACGTCGTCACGCGCTACCTGCTCGACCTCGACCTCGAGACGGACGAGGACGACTTCGGCAACGTGTACGCGCGCATCGAGCCGACGGCAGAGGGGACGCCGCTCTTCTTCTGTGCGCATCTCGACACGGTTCCACCCGACGGCCCGCTCGAGCCGGTGCTCGACGACGGCGTCATTCGCAACGCAGGTGGCACCATCCTCGGCGCCGACGACAAATCCGCGGTCGTCGCGATGCTCGAGGGTGCACGCCGCGTGCTCGCCGAGGGACGTTCGCACGCCGGGATCGAGCTGCTCTTCACGATGCAGGAGGAGATCGGCCTTCTCGGCGCAGCGGCGTTCGACCACACGCGGCTGCATGCACAGCTCGGCTACGTCTACGACCAGGCGGCGCCGATCGGCGAGATCATCCTCGGCGCGCCGTGGGCGCAGGGAATCGAGGTCACGTTCCACGGACGCGCTTCGCACTCCGGGATGTTTCCGGAGGAGGGACGCTCGGCGATCCAGGCGGCCGCGAAGGCGATCGCAGATCTGCGGCTCGGCCGCGTCGACGAGGAGACGACGGCGAACGTCGGCGTCATCGCGGGCGGCACGGCGGGGAACATCGTTCCCGAGTGGTGCAGGTTCCTCGCCGAGGCGCGCTGCCACGACGAACGGAAGCTGAACGACCTCGTGCAGGAGATGCTCGACGCGTTCACGTTCGCGGCCACCTCGACCGAGTGCGAGGTCTCGACTGCGTTGAAGAAGACGTATCGCGGCTACCGCTTCGCGAAGAGCGACGACGTCGTTCGTCTCGCCGCGACCGCGCTCGAACGCTGCGGTTATCGGGTGAGTTACGCGCTCTCGGGTGGAGCCGCCGACGCGAACTCGTTCAACGAGCGCGGGCTGCGCTGCGTGAACCTCGCGAACGGGATGACCGACATCCACACGCCGGCCGAGCGCATCGCCGTCGCCGATCTCGAAGGAATGGTGGACGTGACGCTCGCGCTCGTCGAGGTCGCGCGTGCAGCCTGATTCCGCGCAGACCGTCTGGACGGGGAAGCTCCTCGCGGTGACGGTCGAGCGGTGGGGCGACAACGAACGCGAGATCGTCGAGCATCCCGGCGCGGTGGCGATCGTCGCGATCGACTCCGACGGTCAGATGGCGTTCGTCCGCCAGTTGCGCGAGGCGACGCGCGGGCGCCTGCTCGAGATCCCGGCCGGGACCCGCGAGGCGGGGGAGGAGCCGCTCGCGACGGCGCAGCGGGAGCTGCGGGAGGAGTGCGGGCTCACGGGAGGCACGTGGACGCGGCTCGGTGGCTTCTGGACGACGCCAGGGTTCTCGCGCGAATACATGCACGTCTTCCTCGCGGAGGGCGTCGATCGCGGCGAGGCGGAGCCCGAAGCTGACGAGGACATCGAGATCGTCTTGGTCCCGTTCGCGGAGATCGGCGAGATCGAGGACGCGAAGACGCTCGCCGCGCTCTACCTGTACGTCACCGGCCACGCCACGACGCCCGGGAGATGAAGATCCGCCACAGGAGGTATTGTCACGCGCCGTGCGGATAGGCGTCGCCAGGGAGATCAAGACCGACGAATACCG
>DASYFU010000011.1:0-4199 GCA_036498225.1 Gaiellaceae bacterium
CTCATCGCATTGCAGCCCGAACGTCATCGTCCCGAGGCAGAGCTCCGACACCCTCAGGCCGGTCGGGCCAAGCAGCCGGTACCGCATCGCCATCCTCCTATTCGACTATTCTCGAACGCGTATGGGGGAATTCGTACACGAGGCCATGCCGTCTACACAACCCCCGCGCGTCAGCTTCGCCGCCGGACCGGCCTTCGAGACTTTGATCGGCCTGTCGATGGCAACCGGCGCCGACGGCCGGCCCATGGAGGTCTCACCGGAGCTGGCGGCCGCCATCGCGCAGGTCGGCGAGCGGTCGTCCGAGCTGTGGCTGCACCTCCTCGGACTCGCCCTCGAACGTCCCGACGACATCGTCGGCGCCGTCCGCGGCACGAGCGCCGGCGAGCTGCGCCGCCACCTCGTCGGCGTTCACGTCCCGGCCTGGCGCGAGATCGTCGGCGTCGACGCGCTCGAGGCGGCCGCGCGGGGCGATGTCTCGCTGCTCGACGACGACCGCTACTACGCCGGCTGCGCTCGCGCGTCGCTCGAGCAACTGCTTCCGCTGACCCCGGCCGAGACGAAGCGCCGCGTGCTCGCGGTGCTCGAGCGCTATCGCGACGAGCTGCTCGACTCGGCTGTCGTCGCCGAGCTCGAGCGCGACGCGGCGACGCGGCGCACGAGCCGTCTGTCGCCGCTCGAGCTGATCGCGAACGCCGCCCCCGGGTACCACTACGTCCCCGAGCCCGAGCTGCCCGACGTCGTGCTCGTCCCCCATCGCGTCGCGAGCCCGTGGCTGCTGCTCTGCCAGCACGAGCGCGCGCGCATCATCTGCTACCCGGTGCCGTCGCCGGAGGAGGTCGGGGACCGGCTCGTCGCGCTCGGGCGCGCGCTCGGCGACGCGCAACGCGTTCGCATGCTTCTCCGTCTGACGCAGGGCGACGCGACGCTCGCGGAGCTGGCCGAGACGACGCAGCTGGCGAAGTCGACGGCGCACCACCATCTCGCGCAGCTGCGCGCGGCCGGCCTCGTCGAGATGCACGGCAACGCGCGCGGCTACTGGTTCACGTTGAGCCGCGAAGGGCTCGCCGCCGGCGCCGGGCTGTTGCAATCTGTGTAAGGCTTCGAGCGTGCTTCTCGCCCCGCCCAACCCGTCCCAGTTCCTGCACGTCGAGGCGAAGCACCGCACGGCGCTCGTGACGCTCGTCGCCGCCTATGACGGCGAGAACAACGGCTTCAACTTCGACGGATACGGACGCGGAGAGCTCACCCTCAGCATCCCGCGCGGTTGGCGGGTGCGCGTGACGTGCGCCAATCGCGGCCCGTTGACGCATTCCTGCGCGATCGTGCCCGGCCCGATGACCATCACGCCGTCGTTCCGCGGCGCCGCCACGCCGATCCTTCCGCCCGGGTCCAGCACGACGTTCTCGTTCGTCGCGTCGCGCGTCGGCACCTATCGCATCGCCTGCCTCGTCGCCGGGCACGAGGAGGCGCGCATGTACGACGTGCTCGAAGTGACCCGCAGCGGAACGCCGAAGATCAGCGCGCGAGCTGGGCCTTAGAGCAGCGGGGCGAGCGCGGCCGCGACGAAGAGCAGCGCCAGGTAGAGCAGCGAGTAGTGGAAGAGGCCGGCGGCGGCCTTGCGCGTCGGTGCGCGCAGCAACCGCAGCGAGAGGACAAGGAAGATTCCGCCGAGGAGCAGGGCGGCGACGAGGTAGAGGACGCCGAACGTCCCCGTGACGAAGGGGACGACCGTCGCTGCGACGAGCACGAGCGTGTACCAGACGATGCGCCGCACCGTCACCCGCTCGCCGCGGACGACGGGGAGCATCGGGACGGCGGCGCGCTCGTAGTGCTCGCGGATCAGGAGCGCGAGCGCCCAGAAGTGCGGCGGTGTCCAGAGGCACACGATCGCGAACAGCCACAGCGCCGGCACGGCGACACTTCCGGTCGCGGCCGCGTAGCCGACGAGCGGGGGAACCGCGCCGGCGACGCCGCCGAGGACGATGTTCTCCGGCCCGCGCCGCTTCAGGTAGCCGGTGTAGACGACGACGTAGAAGAGGTTCCCGACGAGCGCGAGGATGGCCGTCAAGAGATTCGCGGTCGAGGCGAGCAGCGTGAACGACGCAGCCGAGAGCGCGAGCCCGAACTCGAGCGCGCGCGGCGCCGTCAGCCGCCCCGCGGCGACGGGACGCGACGCTGTCCGCGGCCCCATCAGCTTGTCGATGTCGCGGTCCATGACGTGGTTGAGCGCGGCCGCTCCGCCGCACGCGAGCGCGAGCCCGACGAAGGTGACGGCGAGAAGCGAGAGGGACGGCCGTCCGTGCGCGCCGACGGCCGCGCCGCACAGTCCCGTGAGGAGCAGGAGCGTCATGACGCGCGGCTTCGTCAGCGTCACGTAGTCGCGCCACGCACCTCCGGCGACCGGCTTCCCGTGCCACACGAGAACGGCGAGCACCGCAGCGGCCGCGAACGCGGGGATCGCGAGCGCGAGATGCGCCTTCCCCGGGACAAGGGCGGTGGCGAGCAGCAACACGGTGGTGACGAGCGCAGGCGCGACGAGCCCTCGGTGCGAGACGAACGCCGCGACGAGGAGCGCGGCGAGCGGCGGCCCCGCGAGGGCGGCGAGCACGCGGTGCGCCGAGCCTCCGCCGCCGGTGGCGACGGCGAGGGCGATCGCGGCTGCCGTGGCGAGCGCGCATGCGCGCAGGAGCAGACCGGGCGCGTCCGACGTCCTCATCGAGCGAGCGTCCTCAGGTCGCCTTCGACGAACGCCGGCGCGAACGGGAACGTGTACCCCGTGCGAACGTCTCCGCGCCGATCGACGAGGAGCAGGAGCGAGTGTCCCGTCGCCACGCGGCGCACGACCAGCGGCCGGACGCGCTGCGGAAGCTGCCGGAGCGTGAATCGCAGCTCGGCGAGGCAGCCCTTGCAGCCACGCGCCACGTACGCGACGACGGCCGTCCGTCCCTTGGGCACGGCGACGGGCGACGGATGCGAGCCCGTGGGCCACGTCACTTGGCCGTGCAGCGACGGAAGCGCAAGGATCGTGCCGCGCGCGAGCACTGCATGCGCGACTGCAGCGCCGGCAACGCCGAGCACTGCGGCTGCAGCCAGGATCGTGGCTGCAACCTTCAAGCGTCCCCGCGCGGCCGGCGGCGCAGAACCGAGGCCCACCAGATGAGCACGACCGCGAGCACGGCGAGCGGCACGACCAGGGTGAGCACGGAGCCGGTGAGGAACGACGCGATCAGGTCCATGAGAGCTCCTCGGGTCGGGGCTCGGCAACGGCAGGCCCGAGCCAGCGGTAGAAGAAGTAGAACGCTGCGAGGAAGTACGTCAGCGAGCCGGGCACCCACATCACGCCGGCGGCAAGTTGCTGGTCGGTGAGCGAGGGATACGCGCCGTACACGGGCGCGGTCGCAAACGCGAGCACGATGGCGAGGATCCACCCCGGCACCATCGCCGCCGCGAACCAGATCGACCGGCGGAGATCATCGATCCGCGCGCGGACGGGCGGCGCGTCGAGCAGGGCGCCCCAAAAGACCAGAGCCGGCGCGACGAAGCACACATGCTCGAGGACGTGCACCCACTCGCTGCGCACGGCAGCGTCGTACAACACCGGAACGTGCCAGATCCCGATCGCCGCGGACTGCAGGACGAGCGCGACGGACGGGCGCATGAGCATGCTGCCCGTGCGGCGGAACACGGGTGAGCGCGCGAGCGTTCCCGCGACGGCACGCCGGGCGTCGAGAGGGAATGGCAGCCACAACCGCGGCCACGGCCTGCCGAGGACGACGAGCGGCGGGACAACCGTCATGAGCACGATGTGCTGCGACATGTGTGCCGCGAGCCACTTGTCGGCCCAGCCGTCGAACGGCGGTTCGAGCACGACGAACGCGGCGGCGACGCCGGAATAGAACGACACCTCTCGCCAGACGCGCACTCTCCCCCTCCGACCGAGCGCGTACAGCGTCGCCACCGCGCCGCATACGACGAGGGGCAGGACCGACATCTAGATGAGGTAGAGGACGATCCAGGTGACGACGGCGATGCCGGCGAGGAACGTCCAGTAGAAGCTGAGCGCACCGAGCTCCGCCCGGTTCAGGTCGACCGGGTTGCGGATGTCGTGCGCGAGCCGCCCGGGATCGCCGGACGCGTGCCCGGCCGGGACGTTCGCAGCGCCCATCGGCTCGTTGCGGTAGCGCCACGACGTCGCGAGC
>DASYFU010000012.1:0-6014 GCA_036498225.1 Gaiellaceae bacterium
GGAGCAACCGCCGGTAGCGCTCGACCGCGATCGAGCGATCCGCGTCGGCGACGACATACTCACGGCCTCGGCGCCCCATCTCGTCCAGGTCATGGCGGCCGTCGTGCAGGTCGCGAATCGCCGCCGCGACGAGCTCGGGACGGCTGGGCGGGACGACCAGCCCGCACCCCACCGAGCGGACGACGGCCGCCGTCTCGCTCTCCTCGTCTGCCGCGACGAGAACCGGGCGTCCCGCCGACAGGATTCCGTAGAGGCGGCTCGGCACGACGTATCCCGACAGGCCGCGGCCGAGGCCGACGTAATGGAGTTGCGCAGCAGACAGGGACGAGGAGAGCGTTTCTCGCGGCTGGTAGCCGAGAAATTGGACCGCATCGGTCTCGAGGAGGTCGGCCAGCTCGATCAGCTCACCGCGTCGCGCGCCGCCTCCGACGATGACGACGGCGAGGTCGTCCAGATCGCGAAGAAAGGTGGTCGCACGGATGAGAACGTCCAGGTTCTGCGAGTGGCCGACATTCCCCGAGTGCATGATCACGAATCGGTCGACGAGCCCGTGTGCGCGCGTCCACTCGTTCTCGCGCGGCTCGGGGACAATGGCCGTCGTGTCCACCCAGTTGGGGATGACGACGATCCGGCCAGGATTCGCGCCTTTCTCCACCAGGCGGCGCCGCATCGTCTCGCCAATCGCCACGAGGCGGTCGGCCCGCTTGAGATACGAGGCGATCAGCGTGCGCAGGAGCCCCACGAGCAACGGGTTCTCGAGCCGCTTGAGCTCGACGGCAATCTCGGGGAAGACGTCCTGGCTCACGACGACCAGCGGCCGCCGGAAGCGCCGCGCGACGACGAGTGCGACATTCGCGATCACCGGCGGGTCCGTCATGCACAGCACCACCGCCGGCCGCCGCGTCAGCAACGCGACGCGCAGGGACTCGGCGAGATACGTGAGGTAGTTCACCGCGCGCGCGAGAAGGCGCGTGCGGTCGAATGCCGTCGACCTGACTCGGACGATCCTCACCCCGTCATGCACGAGCCGGCCGGATTGTTGCGCATGCACCGCGATTCGCCCGGTCACGATCGTGACGTCGAAGTCCCGGCTGAGCGCGGCCAGGAGCTCCGACAGCAGATGGCCCGTGGCCTCGAGCCCCGGCCAGTAGTACTGGTTGAGGACGAGCAGGCGCGGCTTGTCAGACACGACGCGCCTCCGCGGCGATCGCAGGCAAGAGGAAAGCGCAGATCCAGAACGTCACCGCGCCGATGTCACCCACCGAGTACACGTAGGACTGCACGAGGGCGAGCACCACGCCCGCGGCGAGCGCGCCGATGCATGCCGCGCCGATCGCACGATGCGGCGACGCGAGCGCGCGGCGAGCGCCCCTCACAACGGATGCGAAGAGAGCGAGCAGGACGAGCAGTCCGACGAAGCCGAGCTGGAGCGAGATGCCGAGGTACGAGTCCTCAGGCGAGCCCCCGACGAAGTAGTAGTAGCGGTCGACGAAGACCTCGCTCTCGGTGCCGAAGCCGAAGCCCAGCAACGGCCGCTGCAGGATCTGATGGAAGGCGCCCGTCCAAGCCGCCCCGCGGCCGCTGCCGCCGAAGAAGCCGCGCGTTATCGCCGGCTGTCCCCCGCCGGGCAGCGGTGCACCGACGTCGGCGCTCAGGGGATAGACGGCTTCGGCATTCAGGTACCCATGCGCAGGCGGAGGGCCCGTTTGCACCGGGCTAGGCGACTGTGCGTACGCCGCCGCCTTGGGGACGTTCTGGATCACGAGGCCGATCGCCACTGTCGCGACCACGACCGCGCCTGCAAGTGCGGCGCGCCGGAGCGTCCGCCCTGACGCGAGTGCAACCGCGAGCACGCCGACGCCACCCGCGAAGAGGGCGCCGCGAGATCCGGACGCGACGATCGAGCCGGCCAGGAGCGCCGCGACCAAGCCGAGCACGATGCGCTTGCGGACCGTGCCGGCCGCCACCGCCAGGCCGAGAGCCACCGGAAGCGCGAGCGCGAAGAGCAGCGCCGCGGTGTTCGCGTCCTGGCCGAATCCGCGATAGCGGGCCGGCGACTCGATCGAAGCAGCCTGCACGGCAGCCGAATGGTCGACTGCGAGCACGACGAGGCCGGCGACGCCGACGACGGCCGCTCCCGCCGCAAGGCCCGTGAGCAGCCGTTCGGGACGGTGCTCGGCGGCGCCGAGCAGCAACGCAGTTGCGAAGAGAACGCCGAGCGAGACGGCGCGCTCAGCGCTGAGCCTGGGCGAGATGGACCACGTCGCGGACACGAGCGCGAGTCCGACGAGCGCGGTCGCGATCGCGGCCGGCGCGACGGCCGGAACGAGACGGCGCGCGCCCCACGCTCGCGCGGCCGCCGCCACGAGCAGCAGGGCGAGAAGCACCCAGCGCGCGCCGTGGCCGATACGCGTCGCAGACGCGATCGAGCTCGATCCCGCTGCGAACGCGAAGACGGTCGCGGCGGCGAGCCACGGTATGACCAGCTCGAGAGGTCGTCCGCGAGAGGCCGCCAAGGCGCGTGCAAGGATAGTCACGGCTATGGGCTACCCCGAGCGCATCGTCCCCGACGAGACGTCGCCCGGGATCCTCGCCCTTCATCTCGCGCGCTACGTCTTCGCGGAGCGCTGGTGCCGCGATCGCGATGTCCTCGACCTCGGCTGCGGCAGCGGCTATGGAAGCGCGCAGCTCGCGCGCACTGCGCGAAGGGTGGTCGGCGGCGACATCAGCGAGGCGGCGATCGCATACGCACAAGCGAACTACGGTGCGCCGGACGTCGAATTCGTCGTGCTCGATGCCATCAGCCTTCCCTTCGCGAACGAGTCGTTCGACGTCGTGTGCTCGTTCGAGACGATCGAGCACCTGCCGGACCGCGACGCCTACCTCGCCGGCGTGGCGCGGGTCCTGAGAGATGGTGGGACGTTCATCGTCTCGACACCCCGCGTCGAGCGGACGGTCGAGGATCCAGCTAATCCCTTTCACCACGTGGAGTACGCCCGGCCCGACTTCGAGTCGCTGCTTGCGCGCTTCTTCGGCCACATCGAGATGTACGGCCAGCGCCGCGTGCAGACGGCGCGCTATCGGGCGCTTCGTCGCCTCGACGTACTCGGGCTGCGGAGACGGCTTCAGTTCCTACGGCATGCGGCGCCGCTCGTCGGCACACGCGCAACCGTGGACGTGAGACTCGAAGACGTCGCGATCGACGGCGAGCGAGTGGACGAGGCGTGGGTACTCGTCGCAGTGTGTGGCGGTCCGCGCAAATGAGGATCGTCCACGTCGTTATCGGCGGCGACGTCGCAGGCGGGCAGATGGTGGCGCTCCAGCTCGCGCGCGCCGCGCGCGACGTGGGCCACTCGGTGGCGTTCGTGTCGCCCTCGGATGGTCCCTTCCTCGGCTTCGTTCGCGAGCAGGGCCTGCAGGCGGAGGTCGTTCCCGTGCGGGGAGTCTTCGACATGCGGGCCTTGTCGCGGCTGACGCGGACGTTTCGCGCGCAGCGCGTCGACATCGTGCACACGCACGGGCACTTCGCCGTGAACGTCCTCGCGCGTCTAGCCGCCCGCATCGCCGGCGCGAAAGTTCTCTCGCACATGCACATCCAGAACGCGTTCCGCAGCGGGCGCGGTCGCTCGTCTCAGATCGCGTTGGACAACGCGACGGCACGCCTCTGCTTCGCCATCGTCGCCGTGTCCGAGGCGACGCGTGACGACCTCGTGCGCCAGGGGTATCCCGCCGCGCGACTGGCCGTGATCCACAACGGGATCGACCCGGTCCCAAGGGCGGCACCGATCCACCTCGCCGACGGCCCCGCGGTCATCGAGGTCGCGCGGCTCGCGGACGTGAAGGGGCAGCGCACGCTGATCGCGGCAATTGCGCGTCTGGACGCGACGGCCGTCCTCGTCGGTCGCGATCTCGAGAGCGGCGGTGCGTACGAGAACGAACTGAGGGCCGAAGCCGCGCGTATCGGCGCCACAGACCGGGTCGTCTTCGCCGGCTACCGCGACGACGTTCCCGCGCTGCTTGCGGGAGGCGACATCTTCTGTCTCCCCTCGACGGCAGAGGGAATGCCGCTCGTCGTGCTCGAGGCGATGGCGCAGGCGCGCCCCGTCGTCGCGACCGCCGTCGGCGGAACGCCTGAGCTCGTGGTCGACGGCGAGACCGGAATCCTCGTTCCTCCCGGAAGCGTCGATGCGCTCGCGGACGCGCTCCAGGCGCTGCTCGACGACCCGGCGCGTGCCGCGCGCATGGGCGAAGCCGGTCGCGACCGTGTCCTGGCCACGTTCAGCGCGGCTGCGACCGTCGAACGGGTCCTCGGGCTGTACGCGGCCGCGGCCTAGACTGGGCGCGATGCCGAGCCGGACGCAGTCCGACATTCGCCGCTGGTGGACGGACAACCCGATGACGTACGACTGGCGCGGCGAGATCCCGCACGAGCCAGGGAGCCGAGAGCATCTCGAAGAGGTCGAACGGCGATTCCTCGGCGAGGCATGGTTCGCGCAGCCACCCGGCGAAGCGCCGTTTTCCGCGTTGATCCCGTTCGACGAGCTGCAGGGCAAGGATGTTCTCGAGATCGGATGCGGTACCGGCGTGCACGCGCGACTCCTCGCCGCCGCCGGCGCGCGCGTCACGGCGGTCGATCTGACGCCGACGGCGGTCGAGCTCACGACGCGCCGGCTCGAGCTGGACGAGCTCGAGGCCGACGTCCGCGAGGCGGACGCCGAGGCGCTGCCCTTCGCTGACGGCTCCTTCGATTTCGTGTGGTCCTGGGGCGTCATCCATCACTCGGAGAGCACGGACCGGGTCATCGCCGAGATCGCACGCGTCCTCAGGCCCGGCGGGCGGCTCGCGTTCATGGTGTACCACCGCTCGTCGATCACGTTCTGGTTCAACTACGTGCTCTATCGTGGCGTCCTCCGCGGCGGGCTCCTACGCGAGTCGCCCGAGGAGCTGGCGAACCGCTGGTCAGACGGGGTCATCGCTCGCCATTACACGCGCCGCAGCTTGCGCGTGGCGCTCACACCGTGGTTCGAGAACGTCGACACGCTGGTGATGGGCCAGCTCGGCGAGGCGATTCCGCTGCCCGCGCGGCTGCGCCGGCCGGTCGCCCAGCTCGTGCCGCTCGCGCTGCAGCACGCGGTGCTCCGGCGATTCGGCTGGTTCCTGTTCGCCACTGCCACACGCCGGGCGTGACGCGGCTCGTTCTCCTGACCGAGATCCCGGCCCCATACCGGATCCCGCTCTTCAACGCGTTGGCGGAGCGGGTCGACTTGGAGGTGCTGTTCCTGCGGGAGCGGAATCCCGAGCGTCCATTCGACCTCCACCGTGACGAGTTGCATTTCGGCTGGCAGGTACTACCCGGTGTCGACTTCACGGCGCGCGGCCGCTGGATCGTCGTGAACCGAAGGCTCATTCGCGGCCTGCGCGGCGCAGACGCGGTCCTCCTCGGTGGCTGGAACCAGCCCGTCTTCTGGCAGACGCTTGCCTGGTGCCGTGCGCGGCGTGTCCCGGCGATTCTGTGGGTGGAGAGCACCGGACGCGACCGAAGGAGCGGCAGGCTCGAAGTGATCAAGCGGCTGCTGCTGCGTTCCGCAGCAGGCTTCGTCGTGCCGGGGACCGCGGCCTTCGAGTACGTGTGCGGGCTGGGCGTGCCGGCCGGGCGCATCACGATCGCGCCCAATGCCGTCGATCCCGCCATCTTCGGAAGCGCGAGCCGAACGCGCGCGAATGGTGGCCCGTGCCGCGTCGTGGCCGTCGCCCGTCTCTCGCCGGAGAAGGGGATCGACGTGCTCGTCGAGGCCGCGACCGGACTGCCAATCGACGTCGTGATCGCGGGAACGGGCCCCGAAGAGGGCCGCCTCCGTGCGCTCGCCGGGTCGAACGTGACGTTCCTCGGCAACGTCGAACGCGACGCCCTTCCGGCGCTGTACGCCGGCGCCGACATCGCCGTCGTGCCGTCGCGGTCTGACACGTGGGGGATGGCGCTCAACGAGGCCGCGCTCGCCGGGCTACCGCTCGTC
>DASYFU010000013.1:0-6419 GCA_036498225.1 Gaiellaceae bacterium
GTCGCGCAGGGCGCCGCGTCCTTCGAGCTCTGGACCGGAGTACAGGCCCCCGTACCGGTGATGCGCCGCGCTCTCGGGCTTCCTGACGGAAGCCCTAGAAGCGGAGGCGCCGAATGAATCGGCGCCTCCTTTTCTGGTCGGCGTCGCGAGCGAACGCCTTAGGCTTGCCCGAATGAATCTCGAGCTGGCCACAGCAGGGGAGTCGCACGGCCCCGCGCTCGTCGCGATCCTCGCCGGGCTGCCGGCGGGGCTCGTCCTCGACAAGGAGGGGATCGACGCCGACCTGCGCCGCCGCCAGCAGGGCTACGGCCGCTCGCCCCGCCAGCAGATCGAGACGGACGAGGTCGAGGTGCTCGCCGGCCTTCGCCATGGCCGCACGCTCGGCACGCCGCTCGCGCTCGTCGTCAGGAATCGCGACCACAAGAACTGGACGTGGGGGATGGCTCCGTGGCCGCCCGAGGGCGAGCCGCAGGGAAAGGGAACGAAGGCCGTAACGCTCCCGCGTCCGGGTCATGCCGACCTCGCGGGTGTGCAGAAGTACGGGCTCGCCGACGTGCGCGATGCGCTCGAACGCGCCTCCGCGCGACACACCGCCGTGCACGTGGCCGCCGGCGCCGTCGCGAAGGCGTTGCTCGCGCACATCGGGATTGAGGTGCACGGCTCCGCGGACGTCGACGAGGCGGCGATCGACGCAGCGCGCAAGGACAAAGACACGCTGGGCGGCGTCGTGGAAGTGCGCGCGACCGGCGTTCCGCCGGGACTCGGTTCGTACGCGCGCAAGGAGGACCGCCTCGATGCGCGGCTCGCAGCCGCGTTGATGGGCATCCAGGCGGTGAAGGGCGTCGAGATCGGCGACGGCTTCGCACTCGCCGAGCTGCGCGGCTCGGAAGCGCACGACGAGATCGGAACCGACAAGCGGCGCACGTCGAACCGCGCAGGCGGCATCGAGGGCGGCATGTCGAACGGCGAGGAGATCGTCGTCCGCGCGGGGATGAAGCCACTGCCGACGCTCATGAAGCCGCTCGCGTCCGTCGATCTGGAAACGGGCGAGGCGGCGAACGCGCTCGTCGAGCGCAGCGACGTGGCGGCGGTCGAGGCGCTCGCCGTCGTCGCAGAGGCTGCGGTCGCGTGGGAGCTCGCGCGCGCGGCGCGCGAGAAGTTCGGCGGCGACGCGCTCGGCGACTTCGTCGGTGCGTGGCGCGCGTATACGGAGCGAATCGGCTGAAGAAGATCGCGCTCGTCGGCTTCATGGGCGCCGGCAAGACGACTGCGGCCCGCGCCCTCGGAGGCGTCGACTCGGACGACCTCATCGAGGCGGCCGCGGGCAAGCCGATCTCCGAGATCTTCCGCGACGACGGCGAGGCCGCGTTCCGCGCGCACGAGGAGGAGGCGGTCGTGCTCGCGCTCGGTGGCGGCGCGGTGAAGTCGCCGAGGGTGCGCGAAGCGCTCGGCGAGACGTTGACCGTATGGCTCGACGTCGACGTCGACACGTGCTGGGAGCGCGTGCAGGGAAGCGACCGGCCGCTGGCCCAGGACGAGGTGGAGTTCCGGCGCCTGTTCGAGGAACGGCGCGCCCTGTATGCCGAGGTCGCCGACGTCGTCGCTCACGACGTTCACGACGTCGTGCTGGCTGCTGCGGGCGTCCGCGTCGAGCGCGGCGCGCTGAAGCAGCTCGGCGAGCTCGTTCCCGGCGACGGACCGACGGCGCTCATCTCCGATGCGCACGTGGCCGGCATCCACGGCATGGACGCGCAGCTCGCGCTCGGCTCGCGCCTCGCGGAGACGCACGAACTTCCGTCCGGCGAGGAGGCGAAGACGCTCGCGACGCTCGACCGGCTGTGGCAGGACCTCCGCCTCGACCGGCGCGGGACGATCGTCGCCCTCGGCGGCGGGACCACGACCGATGCGGCCGGTTATGCAGCCGCTGCATATTTGCGCGGCGTCTCGTGGGCGCCCGTCCCGACCAGCCTCGTCGGGCAGGTCGACGCCGCCATCGGCGGGAAGACCGGCATCGACCTTCCGCAGGGCAAGAACCTCGTCGGCGCCTTCCACTGGCCCGCGCGCACGATCATCGACCCGGCGCTCCTCGAGACCCTTCCCGAAACGCAGCGCCGCGAGGGAATGAGCGAGGTCGTGAAGACCGGCCTCCTCGCCGGTGAGCCCTTCTGGGAGCTGCCGGACGACGAGCTCGTCCGTCGCTGCGCGGCGTTCAAGGCCGCCGTCTGCCTGCGCGACCCGCTCGACCAGGGCGAGCGCAAGATGCTCAACCTCGGGCACACGTTCGCGCACGCGCTCGAGGCCGCGGCCGCGTACGAGGGCGTCACGCACGGCCGCGCGGTAGCGCTCGGCCTCCTCGCGGCGCTCCGACTTTCCGGAACGGACATCAGCCAGGTGGAGGAGATCCTTCGCCCTACTCCCGTGAAGGTCGACCGGGAGCGGGCGTGGGAAGCGCTCCTGCGCGACAAGAAGGGAGCCCTCCGCCTCGTGCTCCTCGGCGACGACGGGCCGCAGTGGGACGTGGCCGTTCCCGCAGAGGACGTGCGGCGCGAACTCGATAGGTTGATCGCCTCGTGAGGATCATCGTGCTGAACGGCGTCAACCTGAACATGCTCGGTCGGCGCGACCCGAACGTGTACGGCGGCATCTCCATCGCCGAGCTCGAGAGCCGGATCTACGGATGGGCGCGCGAGCTGGAGCTCACCGTCCAGTGCCGTCAGACGAACAGCGAGAACGAGTTCATCAAGTGGTGCCACGATGCATACGACAACACCGACGGGATGGTCGTGAACCCGGCTGCGTGGACGCACTACGCGTGGTCGATCCACGACGCGCTCGAGCCGCTGACCATTCCCGTGGTCGAGGTGCATCTCTCCAACGTCGACGAGCGCGACGTATGGCGGCGGACGTCGGTCATCTCCGACGTCGTCGCGGCGCGATTCGTCGGGCACGGGCCCGACGGCTACAAGATGGCACTCGAATATCTGAAGGAGAACGCATGACCGACCGCATCGCCCGCCTGCGCGAACGGCTCGAGGAGCCGCTGCTCGTGACGAACCTCGTCAACATCCGCTACCTGTGCGGGTTCGACAGCTCGAACGCGGCGCTCTTCGTCGAGCCGGATCGCGTTCGCCTGTTCACCGACTTCCGCTACATCGGCTCGGCCCGCGCGGTCGAGGGCGTGGAGGTCGTGGAGACGAAGCGGGCGCTCGTCGCCGAGCTCGCAGTCACGCTGGCGGGGCGCGTCGGGTTCGAGACGGTGCTGCCGTTTGCGCAGTACGAGACGCTCGCGGGCGGCGGCCTCGACCTCGTCGCGCGCAGCGGAGTCGTCGAGGCGCTGCGCGCGGTGAAGGACGAGGACGAGCTCGACCTCATGCGCCGTGCGGCCAAGATCACCGACCGCGCGTTCGAGCGGCTCATGGACGTGCCGTTCGTCGGCCGGCGCGAGCGCGACGTGGCGTGGGACTTCGGCCAGATCTTCCACGAGGAGGGCGCGGACGGTCTCGCGTTCGAGTTCATCGTCGGTTCCGGGTCGACGGGGTCGCAGCCGCACGGGCGTGCGGGCGACCGGAAGATCGGCGTCGGCGAGCTCGTCGTGATCGACGCGGGCTGCACGATCGGCGGCTATTTCTCCGACAACACCCGCACGTTCGCGACGGGGCCGCTGAACGGGCGGATGAAGGAGGCGTACGAGACGGTGCTCGCGGCGCAGGAGGCGGCTCTGGAAGGCTTGAGGGCCGGTGTCTCCGGCGTGGAGGGCGACGCGCTCGCGCGCAGCGTCATCGACGGGAGCGCGTTCAAGGGCACGATGGGCCACGGACTGGGTCACGGCCTCGGCCTCGACGTCCACGAGGATCCGCGGCTCTCCACCGAGTCGAAGGACGTGCTCGAGCCGGGCAACGTCGTCACGGTCGAGCCGGGGATCTATATCGACGGAGAGTTCGGCATCCGCATCGAGGACGACGTGGTCATCACCGCCGATGGGATCGAGAACCTCACCGGCTTTCGCAAGGACCTCGTCGAAGTGGCCTGAGGCGTCGCTTGCGATGCCTCATAAGAGGCCTGTCGGCTTTGCCGACGGGCCGCCTGCTTCTCGCCGCTACCATCCGGCGCCGTGGCGGAGACGGTCAACACGAATCAGTTCAAGAACGGCATGCACATCGAGCTCGATGGGCAGCCGTGGCGCATCGTCGAGTTCCAGCACGTGAAGCCGGGCAAGGGTGGTGCCTTCGTCCGCACGAAGCTGAAGGGCCTCGACTCGGGCGCAGTCGTCGACCGCACGTTCCGCGCGGGAGAGAAGTTCTCGCGCGTGCACACGGAGACGAAGAACGTGCAGTACCTCTACGACGACGGCAGCGACGTCCATTTCATGGACAGCGACAGCTACGAGCAGTTCGCCGTTCCGCACTCCGACCTCGAGGACGCGCTCCCGTTCATGCAGCCGAACGCGACCGTCCAGGTGCTCGTCGTGGACGGAAAGCCCTCGACCGTGCAGCTCCCCGCGTCGGTCGAGCTCTCGGTCGTCGAGACCGAGCCGGGCGTGAAGGGCGACACCGTCTCCAACGTGACGAAGCCGGCGACGCTCGAGACCGGAGCGGTCGTCCAGGTGCCGTTGTTCGTGAACGTCGGCGACCGCCTCAAGGTCGACCCGCACGAGCGGCGCTACATCAGCCGCGCGTAGCCGATAGGGGCGCTCGACGGCGACGGCGGTGCAACCGCGAGCGCGCCTTCATTGTCAAAGAGATCTGTGAACCCGCGGTAAGGTCCCTGATCCCGTGCCCACCCTCGCCGACACCACGATTCGCCTGCTCGGGCAGGAGCCGCTCGCCGGCCGCATGCCGGTCGCCGATCAGCTCGCGCTGGCCGAGATCCTCGACGGAGCAGGCTTCGCGTACCTCGAGGTCTCGGGCGGCGGCGTCTTCGACGCGGCCGTCAAGCGTGGGATCGAGAGCCCGTGGGAGCGCATCCGCGCGCTCAAGTCGCGCGTCAAGACGCCGCTCGGGCTCGCCCTGCGCGGCCGGTTCCTCGTCGGCACGCGCCCCGTCGACGCCGACTTTGCCCGCCGCTTCGTCGCCTCGGCGGCGGAGAACGGGATCGACGTCTTCCGGCTCCACGACCCGCTGAACGACGTCTCCAACCTCCGCGAGGCGGCCGAGGCGATCGTCGCCGCCGACCGCGACTTCGAGGCAGGTCTCGTCTACAGCCCCGGGCCGACCGGCGAGATCGACATCCTGATCGAGCGCGCGAAGGCGCTACCCGAGCTCGGTGCCGTGCGCGTGCTCCTGCATGATCCGACCGGCTCGCTCCTGCCGCACAAGGCGGAGGACCTCGTGCACGCGCTCGCCGACGCGAGCGGCCTTCCTGTCGGCATCTACCTCCAAGGCGCAGGCGGCACCGCGCTCGCATCGACGCTGAAGGCGGCGGAGGCCGGCGCGCAGCTGATCGCCTGCGCGATCTATCCGCTCGCGCTGTCGCTGCACCGCGTCTCGGGCGAGGCGCTCGCCGACGCGCTCACCGGCATGGGGCTCGACCCGGGCATCGACGTCGACCGGCTGTGGGAGGCGTCCGACCTCGTCGACGAGCACATCGGCGACGAGCCGGTCGCGCCGCTCGCGCCCCGTGTCGCCGTGCGCGCCGCCGAGCACGACGTTCCCGCCGGGCTCGTCGCCGGCCTCGACGCGACGCTGCGCGCGCAAGGCGCAGCCGACCGGCTCGAGGAAGTGCTCGAAGAGCTCGACAAGATCCGCGCCGAAGTCGGGTGGCCGCCGCTCGCTGCGCCGATCGGCCAGGTGCTCGCGTCGCAGGCGCTCCTCAACGTCCTCTCCGCGAGCCGTTATCTCACGATCGTCGACGAGCTGCGCTCGCTCGTGTCCGGCACGTTCGGCACGCCGCCGGGCCCGATCGACCCGGCCGTCCAGCGCGCGGTCGAGCTGACGAACGATCCCGATAGCGAAGAGGACGTCGCTCCCGGGCTGAGCGAGGTGCGCGAGAACGCGGAAGGCATGGCGGCGAGCGAGGAGGAGCTGCTCCTGCTCGGCCTCTTCGGCGAGGACGCCGAGCGGCTCCTGCTCGGCATCCGAGGCCGCGCGCGCGGCGACAGCGACGAGCTCGCGTCGGTCGACAAGGTGCGCGCCGAGCGCATCCGCGAGGTCGTGCGCATCGTGCAGGAGACCGGCATCGGCGAGGTGACGATCGAGGAGGACGGGATGCGCGTCTCCGTCCGCTCGAACGCGGAGACCGTCCCGTCGGATGCACCGCTCGCGCTCCCGGAGCCGGCTCAGACGTCGGTGGCGCGGCCGTCGAACGGCTACCACCGCGTGGAGTCGCCGATGGTCGGCACCTTCTATCGCGCCCCGCAACCGGGCGCGCCGCCGTACGTCGAGGTCGGCGACGTCGTCGCGCCGGGACAGACGCTCTGCATC
>DASYFU010000014.1:0-3216 GCA_036498225.1 Gaiellaceae bacterium
GCCCGGTACTTGTCGAGCGTCGCCAGCGCCTGGTTGGCCTTGGCCAGGACGATCGGGATGTCCTCGAGGATGTACTTGGCCCCCTCGACGTACAGCGAGATCACCTCCCGCCGCTGGGAGATCGCGATCACCAGAGCGTCGGTCTGCTTGGAGACCCGCTCGGCCGTCCGGTGGCGCATCCCCGTCTCCAGCGACAGGATCGTCGGATCCGGCATCAGCTGGACGTTCGCCCACGCGATCCGCTTCAGCGGCGGGTCGAGGATGATCGCCCCGTCCATCTTCGCCAGCTCGTACAGGAGCTGCGGCCGGAACGGCGCGTCGAGCCGGATGCCGCCCGAATAGAGAAAAGAGAGCTCGGTCGGGTCGCCGACGACGATGAGCGCGCCCTCGTGCGAGCGGATGACGTCGTCGACCGCCTGCCGCAGCGGCGTGCCGGGCGCGATCTTCTCGATGGCGGCGAGCAGCGCGGTGTCGCGCCGCGGGTCGTCCTCCGAGGGCGTGCGCGTGAATCCGAGCTCGCCCAGCCGCTCGGCCCTACGCTCGCTCGTCTCCTTGGTCGGATCGGTCGCTATCGAGCCCCGCCTTGATCGCGTGTCGCAGCGTCTCGGCCTGCGCGACCTGAAGTGTGCCACGGGCGGGTGTGCCGGCCGGGGCGACGACGAGCCGCAGTCCGAGCTTCGCGCACTCCTCGAGGCGGCGGTCGGCCTGCGTCGCGGCGCGGAGGCGGCCTGTGAGCCCGATCTCCCCGAACGCGGCGGTGGCGCCGCGCACGGGCGTGCGCCTGGCGGCGGACGCGATCGCAAGGGCGACCGCGAGGTCTGCGCCGGGCTCGTCGATCCGGACGCCGCCGGCGACGTTGACGAAGACGTCTGCCTGGCCGAGCCCGATGCCCGCGTGCCGGCCGAGCACGGCGACGATCATCGCGAGACGCTTCGGGTCGATGCCCGTCGCGACGCGGCGCGGCATCGCGAGCTCGCTCTGTGAGACGAGCGCCTGCACCTCGAGCAGGATGGGCCGCGTCCCCTCGAGCGCGCATGCGACAGCGGCGCCCGGCTCGCCCTCGACCGTCTTGCCGAAGAGCTCGGACGGGTCGGGGACGCCGACGAGGCCCGCGCCCGTCATCTCGAACACGCCGAGCTCGTTCGTCGACCCGAACCGGTTTTTCGTGGCGCGCAGGATGCGGTGCGCGTGATACCGGTCGCCCTCGAACTGGAGGACGCAGTCGACGAGGTGCTCGAGCACGCGCGGCCCGGCGACGGAGCCGTCTTTCGTCACGTGGCCGACGAGGATGGTCGCGACGCCGGCGGTCTTCGCGACGCGGAGGAGACGCCCGGCAGCCTCGCGCACCTGCGCCACCGATCCCGGCGCCGACCCGAGCTCGGACGCGTACAGCGTCTGCACCGAGTCGATGACGCACACGTCCGGACGCTCGGCGTCGAGCGTCTCGCACACGACGTCCAGCTCCGTCTCGGCGAGGATCTCGACGTTCGCGGCGCCACCGAGGCGCTGCGCGCGCAGCTTCACCTGCGCGACCGACTCCTCACCGGTGATCAACAGTGCCCGCCGGTCGGCGCTCATCGCCGCGAGCGCGCTCAGGAGCAGCGTCGACTTCCCTACGCCCGGCTCGCCGCCGACGAGGACGAGCGACGCGGGGACGAGCCCGCCGCCGAGGACACGGTCGAGCTCGGGGACACCGGTCGGGATCCGTTCCGCCTCCTCGGCGGAGACGTCGACGAGGCGCAAGAGCGGCTTCAGCGGGGCCTTGGCTCCCTGTACCGGGCCGACGACCTCCTCGACGAGCGTGCCGAAGGTGGCGCAACTCGGACACTTCCCGAACCAGCGGCCGGACGCGTAGCCGCACTCGGTGCACGCGTATTGAACGGCCGGCTTCGCCATACCTCCACCCTATGAATCAAGCCGGACGAAACTGTGACGACAACGAAAAAGCGGCCCCCGCCGCAGGGAGCCGCTTTCGTGTCGCCCGAGGAGAGCCGAGCCCCCGCCGCATCGGGGCCCCGTTCCTGTTGGATGGACTATCCGACTCCGAGGCCGCTTGATTCGTCCCCCGATGGGTGGTTCAGGGGGTTGGTTCACTCTCTGGCGCAGGCGGCGGCGCCGGACAGGCGGCGAAAAAAGGCCGGTACCTGGTACCGCCCTGCGGGCGGTACCAGGTACCTACTGTGCTAGTCCTCGACTTCTTCGGCGGCCGGGACTTCGGGTGGGACGGTGATCTTCTCCGGCGTGACCTCGCCGGGGATGAACGTGATGTCCACCTCGTCGCCGTCGGCACCCTCCGCGCCCGCCTTGCGGCCGACGAGGATGGTCGAGCCGGGCTCGAGCTGCCGGCCGAGCACGTAATCGGCGAGCGGGTCCTCGATGTAGCGCTGGATCGCACGCCGCAGCGGGCGAGCGCCCATCGCCGGGTCGTAGCCCTTGTCGACGAGCAGGTCCTTCGCCTCGTCGGTGAGCTCGACCGTGACCTCGTGGTTCGCCATCTGCTCACGGAGGCGCTTCAGCAGCAGGTCGATGATCGTCTTGATCTCTTCCTTGTCCAGCTTGTGGAAGACGATGATCTCGTCGATGCGGTTGAGGAGCTCGGGGCGGAAGACCTTCTTCAGCTCGCCCATGACGCGCGACTTCATCTCGTCGTACGAGAGCCCGCTCTCGTCGCCGACCGAGAAGCCGAACGACTGGTTCTTCGAGATCGACGCGGCGCCGATGTTCGACGTCATGATCACGATCGTGTTCCGGAAGTCGACCCGACGGCCTTGCGCGTCGGTCAGCTTTCCCTCCTCCAGGATCTGCAGAAGGATGTTGAACACGTCCGGATGCGCCTTCTCGATCTCGTCCATGAGGACGACCGAGTACGGCTTGCGGCGCACGGCCTCGGTCAGCTGGCCGCCTTCGTCGTATCCGATGTAGCCGGGCGGCGAGCCGACGAGCCGCGACACGGAGTGCTTCTCCATGTACTCCGACATGTCGACCTGGATGAGCGCGTCCTCGTCGCCGAAGAGGAACTCGGCGAGCGTGCGCGCGAGCTCGGTCTTCCCGACGCCCGAGGGGCCGAGGAAGATGAACGAGCCCGTCGGGCGCTTCGGGTCCTTGATGCCGGCGCGGGCGCGGCGGATCGACTTGGAGACGGCGACGATCGCCTCCTCCTGGCCGACGACGCGCTTGTGCAGCTCCTCCTCCATGCGGATGAGCCGCTGCGACTCC
>DASYFU010000015.1:0-1695 GCA_036498225.1 Gaiellaceae bacterium
TAAGACGCTGCTGGCACGCGCCGTCGCAGGCGAGGCCGGCGTGCCGTTCTTCTCGATCTCCGGTTCCGACTTCGTCGAGATGTTCGTCGGCGTCGGCGCCTCGCGCGTGCGCGACCTGTTCGAGCAGGCGAAGCAGGCGGCGCCGTGCATCGTCTTCATGGACGAGATCGACGCGGTCGGCCGTCATCGCGGCGCCGGCCTCGGCGGCGGTCACGACGAGCGCGAGCAGACGCTGAATCAGCTGCTCGTCGAGATGGACGGCTTCGAGATGAAGGACAACATCATCCTGATCGCCGCCACGAACCGCCCGGACATCCTCGACCCGGCGCTGCTGCGTCCGGGCCGCTTCGACCGGCAGATCGTCGTCGACCGGCCCGACCGGATCGGCCGCCGCAAGATCCTCGAGGTGCACACGAAGGGCAAGCCGCTCGCGCCGGAGATCGACCTCGAGACGCTCGCGTCGGGTACGCCGGGCTTCACGGGCGCCGATCTCGCGAACCTCGTCAACGAGGCTGCGCTCCTGGCGGCGCGCCGCGGCAAGAAGATCATCGAGCAGGACGAGCTCGAGGAAGGGATCATGCGCGTGATCGCCGGGCCGGAGAAGAAGGCGCGGCTCCTCTCGGAGCACGAGCGGAAGATCACCGCGTACCACGAGATGGGCCACGCGATCGTGGGCCATTTCCTCGAGTACACCGATCCGATCCACAAGATCACGATCGTGTCGCGCGGCCAGGCGCTCGGGCTGACGATCTCGCTGCCGACCGAGGACCGGTATCTCACGACGCGCACGGCGCTGATGCACCAGATGGGCATGACGCTCGGCGGCCGCGCTGCAGAGGAGATCGTCTTCCAGGAGGTCACGACCGGCGCCGCGAACGACCTCGAGAAGGTCACGTCGACGTCGAAGTCGATGATCATGAAGTTCGGGATGAGCGAGAAGCTCGGTCCGCGCGTGCTCGGCCGCGGGCACGACCAGCCGTTCCTCGGCCGCGACTACGGCGCCGAGGCCGACTACTCGGAGGAGATCGCGCGCGAGATCGACGACGAGATCCGCCGCGTGATCGAGGAGGCGCACGAGCTCGCGCTCACCGTCCTCCGCGAGCACATGGACGACCTTCACAAGATCTCGCAGATCCTCATCGAGCGCGAGACGATCGACAAGGATCAGTTCGAGCGTCTGCTCGCCGGCGAGGACGAGGGTTCCGTCTTCCCGGAGGAGCCGCCCGTCGCCGCAGCGCCTCCGGCGCCGCAGGAAGAGCCGAAGCGCGAGCGCCAGCCGCGCCCGCGGCCGTTCCCGCTGCCCGGCGCGACGATGCAGCCTCCGCCCGATCCCGCAAAGGGCTAGTTCCTCAGCAGCCTGCCGGTTCCGCCTGGCGGCTCCGTCACGAGATCCGTACGCCTTCCACCTGCGGGACCTGGTTCAGACCTCGTTCGAGCTTGGTCGAGACTTGGTTCGGAACAGGTCCCGACTAGGTCCAGACGTGGTTCCGACGGCCTGCAGATCTGCAATCTGGTTGCAGCCTTGACGGCCGTAAGCTTCGCGGCGTGATTGCGATCGAGGAACGCTTCCCGCGGCCGTCGGTGATGGGCGTCGTCAACGTGACGCCCGACTCGTTTTCCGACGGCGGCGTGCATTACGACCCCGACGTCGCGGCGGACGCGGCGCGGCGGATGCACGCGGAAGGCGCGGCGATC
>DASYFU010000016.1:0-1530 GCA_036498225.1 Gaiellaceae bacterium
GAGCGCCTGCGCAACGACACGAAGCTTCCGGTCGACCACGTCGAGGCCGACGCGCCCGCGGCGGTGACCGCCTGATGGCCGCCGCGCACGCAGAGCACATCGAGCACCACGGGCCGCCCGCGCCGCACTACAGCTCGCGCATCACGCCCGGCGTGCTCGGGATGTTCCTCTTCATCGCGTCGGAGATCATGCTCTTCGGCTCGTTCTTCACCGCGTACTTCTTCGTGCGCGTCGTCAACGGCACGCCGTGGCCGACGCCGCCGTACCACCTGCCCATCTACGTCGCCTTCGTCAACACGTGCATCCTCGTCACGTCGAGCTTCACCGTGCACTGGTCGCTGCAGTCGATCAAGCGCGGCAACGTCTGGGGACTGCGCGCGGGACTCCTCCTCACCTTCCTCATGGGCCTCAGCTTCCTCATCACCCAGGCGATCGAGTACTCGCGCATCGGCTTCAACACGAGCGACGGCGCGTTCGCGACGATCTTCTTCTGCCTGACCGGCCTCCACGGAGCGCACGTCTTCGTCGGGCTCTCGATCCTCGCGTTCATGACCATCCGCGCGTTCCGGGGCCACTTCTCGGCCGAAGACCACCACGGCGTCGAGATCGGCGGCATCTACTGGCACTTCGTGGACGTGATGTGGATCGTCGTCTACCTGACGGTCTACATCCTCTGAGTCGCGGGTAAAGGAGGAGCGATGAGGAATCCGCTCCGCAGCGAGACCGAGGCCTTTCGCTTTCTGATCGCCGTCATCGTCGGCGCGCTCGTGATCGTCGGCGCGGCCGCCCTGAACACGTGGCTCGGCGTCGCCGCAGCTATTGCCGCCGGCCTCGGCATCCTCTGGTGGTTGAAGGACGAGCCGGTCCCGGGCGCCGGCGACGCCCGGCCGCGGCTCGCGTCGGACACGCCGCCGGGGACGCACCGCATGCTCGTCGTCGCGAACGAGACCGTCGGCGGCCAGGCGCTGCAGGAAAGGCTCGGCCGGCTCGCCCAGCCGGCGACGGAGCTCCTCGTCGTCGCGCCTGCACTCGCATCGCCGGTACGGCACTGGGTGTCCGACACCGACGGCGCGCGCGCCCAGGCAGAGCGCCGTCTCCAGACCTGGGTCGCCCAGCTCGAAGCCACGGGGTTCACCGTTCGCGGCGAGATTGGCGACGGCGATCCGCTCGTCGCGATCGAGGACGCGCTCCGAACGTTCGGAGCCGACGAGATCGTCATCTCGACCCATCCGGAGGGCAAGTCGCATTGGCTCGAGCAGGACCTGATCGGCAAGGCGCGCGCCCGCTTCGCCGTCCCCATCACGCACGTCGTCGTCGATCTCGCGGCCGAGCAGACCGAGGCTGCTAAAGCCTGATCGTGTACCGCACCTCGGCGACGCGCACGCCGAGGAAGTCGTCCTCCTTGCGTTCGCCGTCGAGCTCCCAGCCCTCGCGCTCGTAGAAGCGACGGGCGCGCGGATTGTCCTCGAGCACCCACAGGAAGGCCTCCGCGCAGCCGTCGCTCCGGAGCTGCTCGAGCGCCGCGTGCAT
>DASYFU010000017.1:0-7260 GCA_036498225.1 Gaiellaceae bacterium
GGATCTGCAGACGATCGCGATCGGCGCCGGCCAGATGAGCCGCGTCGACGCCGTGCGCATCGCGGTCGAGAAGGCTGCGGAGTTCGGTCACGACCCGGCTGGCTCGGCGCTCGCCTCCGACGCCTTCTTCCCCTTCCCCGACGGCCCGCAGATCGCGCTCGACGCGGGGATTGCCGCGCTGATCCAGCCCGGAGGCTCGGTGCGCGACGACGAGACGATCGCAGCCGTGGAAGCGGCCGGCGCCGCGATGGTCTTCACCGGCCGCCGGCACTTCCGGCATTAGCGGTCCGTCCGCGGGAATGTCGATTCGGGACTCGGCCGTTCGTCTCCGTACGATGGCCGCACCACAGGGGAGGAGAACTCGATGACCGCTGCAGCTGTAACCACGACCGCCGCCCCGGACCCACGCCGCTGGCAGGCGCTCGCCCTCGTCTGTGTCGCCTTCTTCATGACCGTGCTCGACGTGTCGATCGTGAACGTCGCGCTGCCGTCGATCGGCAAGTCGCTCGACTTCCCCCGCGACAGCCTGCAGTGGGTGATCACGGCCTACGCGATCACGTTCGGCGGCTTCCTCCTCCTCGGCGGCCGCACCGCGGACATCCTCGGGCGAAAGCGGATGTTCCTCGTCGGGCTCGTCATCTTCTCCGCCGCGTCGCTCGTGTGCGGGCTCGCGGGATCGAGCGGCGTGCTCATCGCGGCGCGCGCGGTGCAGGGATTCGGCGCGGCGATCGTCTCGCCGTGCACGCTCTCGATCATCACCACGACATTCGACGAAGGCGCGGAGCGGAACAAGGCCCTAGGCATCTGGGGCGCCATGGGCGGCAGCGGCGCTGCAGCCGGCGTCCTCTTCGGCGGCATCCTCACGAAGTACCTCGGGTGGGAGTGGATCTTCTTCGTCAACGTGCCGGTCGGCGCGCTCGTCCTGCTGCTCGCGCCGCGCGTCGTGCGCGAGAGCCGCGCGCCGGGCGAGCGCCAGGCGTTCGACGTCGTCGGCGCGAGCTCCGTGACGGCGGGCCTCGCGCTGCTCGTGTACGCGATCTCGAAGGCGCCCGTGGACGGATGGGGCAACGGCACGACGATCGGGCTGCTGATCGGCGCTGCCGCGTTGATCGTGTTCTTCCTCGTGTGGGAGACGCGTGTTCCGGGGCCGCTGATGCCGCTGTCGATCTTCCGCATCCGCACGCTCGCCGGCGCGAATGTCGTCGGCGTGCTGCTCGGCGCATCCGTGTTCGCGAACTTCTTCCTGCTCACGCTGTACGTGCAGAACGTGCTGCATTTCTCCGCGCTCAAGACCGGCGTCACGTTCCTCGCGACGGCCGGCACGACGGTCGTCGTCGCGGCGCTGTCGCAGTGGCTGACGACGACGATCGGGCCGCGCATCGTCATGGCGGTCGGCCTCGCATTGAATACGGGCGGCCTCATCTGGTACGCGCAGATCCCAGTGCACGGCTCGTACGTGCACGATCTCCTGGGCGGCTATCTCCTCGTCGGCTTCGGGCTCGCGCTCGCATTCATCCCGGTGTCGATCGCCGCGCTCGCCGGCGTCGGCCCACGCGACGCCGGGCTCGCGTCAGGGCTGCTGAACACGGCGCAGCAGGTCGGCGGGGCGATCGGCGTCGCGGTCGCTTCGAGCATCGCCGTCTCACGCGCGACGCATCTCCTGCACACCGGCTCCTCGCAGGCCGCGGCGCTGACGAGCGGCTACGCGCTCGCGTTCTGGGTGGTCGCCGGCATCTCGGCCGCCGGCGTCGTCGCCGCGCTCGCACTCGTCCGCGACGACGAGGTCGCGACCGTGCAGACTGTCCCGGTCTGATGCCGGACACCTATCCGACAATTCTCGAGCTCGTCGGCGGGACGCCGATCGTGCGGCTCGACAAGCTCAGCCCGCGCGACGGTGCGCAGATCCTCGCGAAGCTCGAGTACCTGAATCCCGGCGGCTCGGTGAAGGACCGCATCGGCCTGCCGATGATCGAGGCGGCGGAGCGCGAGGGGAAGCTGCGCCCGGGCGGGACGATCGTCGAGCCGACGTCCGGCAACACCGGCGTCGGTCTCGCGATCGGTGCGGCCATCAAGGGCTACCGCTGCATCTTCGTCATGCCCGACAAGATGAGCCAGGAGAAGATCGCGCTCCTGCGCGCATACGGCGCCGAGGTCGTGATCACGCCGACCGCGGTCGATCACGACTCGCCCGAGAGCTACTACTCCGTGTCCGACCGGCTCGCCGAGGAGATTCCCGGCGGCTACAAGCCCGACCAGTACTCGAACATGAACAACCCCGAGGCGCACTACCGCATCACGGGGCCCGAGATCTGGGAGCAGACAGGCGGCGGGGAGATCGACGCGTTGATCATCTCGGTCGGCACCGGCGGCACGATCAGCGGCGTCGGCCGCTTCTTCAAGGAGCACAAGCCCGAGGTGCTGATCGTGGGTGCCGATCCCGAAGGCTCCGTGTACACGGCGAAGGACGAGCGCGACGTTCATCCGTATCTCGTCGAAGGCATCGGGAAGGACACATGGCCGAAGACGATGGATCCTGACGTCGTCGACGAGTGGATCCGTGTCGGCGACCGCGAGTCGTTCAGGTGGGCGCGGCGGCTCGCGCGCGAGGAGGGCATCCTCGCCGGCGGCTCGGCCGGGACGACGCTCGTGGCCGCCGACCAGGTGGCGCGCCGGCTCGGGCCGGGAAAGCGCGTGCTCATGCTCGTCCCCGATTCGGGACGCAACTACCTGTCGAAGTTCTACGACGACAACTGGATGCTCGAGCACGGGTTCCTCGAGCGCCAGGCGCCGCTGCCGCAGGTGGAGGAGGTGCTGCTCGCGAAGCACGGCGGCGAGCTTCCGGCTCTCGTCACGATCGCGGCGCACCAGAAGGTCGGCGAGGGCATCGACACGATGCAGCGCTACGGCATCTCGCAGCTTCCGGTCGTGCGCGACGGCGAATGCGAGTCGCTCGCAGACGTGATCGGCTCGCTCCAGGATCGCGCGCTGCTCGAGCGCGTGTTTGTCAATCCGGACGTGCTGCACGAGGACGTCGCGTCCGCGATGCAGCCGCCGCTCGCCGCGATCGACGCCTCCGCGACGATGGAGGAGATGTTCGCGACGCTCCAGGGCGGGATGAACGCCGTCGTCATCGCCCGAGACGGGAAGCCAGTCGGGGTCCTCACGCGCAGCGACCTCCTCGACTTCCTCGCGCACCGCCGCTAGATACGTGACCCGTTCTTCTTCGCGCGCTCGCCGAGCTCGCGGGTCGCGATGAGCACCTGACGGACGCCGTCGAGCAGCTCGGCGACCATCTCCAGCCGCCGCTGCTCCGACAGCAGCTCCAGCAGCTCCTGCTTCGACTCGGGCGCGAGCTCCACCTGCGCCGCGAGCCGGAACGCGAGCCCCTCGGCCTCCTCGTCGAGCTCGCCCGCGTCGGCTTCCGCCGCCGCCGCGAGCGCGCGGAACGACGCGGTGGCCCGCGCGACGGCATCCCGGCCCGGCTCGTCGCCGTCGTCCGCGACCGGCGCCACCTCGGCCGTCATGAACGCGCGGCCGCGCGTCAGCTTCTCCACCCGAAAGCGCTCGCCGCCCTCGACGACGATGTTCATGCGCCCGTCGTCGAACTGCTCGAGCACCTCGTCGACGCGTGCCCGCGTCCCGAGCTCACGCACGCCGTTCTCGTCCGCGAATACGAGCCCGAACTCGGACTCCTGCTCGATGCACTCGCCGATGAGCTCGCGGTAGCGCGGCTCGAAGATGTGCAGCGGCACACGCTCGGTCGGCAGGAGGACGATGCCGAGCGGAAAGAGTCCGAGCTCCATCGCGCCACAGGGTACGGACCCGCGCCTACACTGGGCCGGTGGCCGCCGATCGTCTCGAGGACCTGCTCCGTTCCGCCTTCCCGGAGGCGAACGAGCTGCACGTCGAGGACCGCACCGGCGGCGGCGACCATTTCCAGGTGACCGTCGCGACGCCGCGCTTCGCCGGCCTGTCGCTCCTCGAGCAGCATCGCCTCGTGAACGAGGCGCTCGCGGAGCCGCTGCGCGACGGCACCATTCACGAGCTTCGGATCAAGACGAGGGAGGCCGCAGGATGAGCGAGCTGTCGGATCGGATCAAGGACGTGATCGCGCAGGAGCCGGTCGCGCTGTTCATGAAGGGGACGCCGCAGTTCGTCATGTGCGGCAACTCCGACCGCGCGCTGCGCGCGTTGCGCGATGCGGGTGCGCCCGTCACGGCCGTCGACGTCCTCCCCGACCCCGCCATCCGGCAGGAGCTCTCGACGCTCTCCGGCTGGCCGACGATCCCGCAGGTCTTCGTCGGCGGCGAGCTCGTCGGCGGCGCGGACATCGTCCAGGAGCTGGCCGAGTCCGGCGAGCTGACGGGGATCCTCGAGGCGAAGCTCGGCGCGGACTATCGCGACGAGGCAGCCGAGCGCGTCATCGACGTGCTCACGCCCACCCACCTGTAGCCGATCCTGTCCGGCGACTCGACGTCGCCGAGCCAGTGGTGGAAGTACGGCACCCACTCGAGCACGCGCTTGTCGTACCGCGCGCGGAGCGCCTCGAGCAGCACGTCATGCGGGTGCAGGCCGGGATGGCGCCAACGCCACTGCTCGACCGTCGGCGGTCCGGTCGCGTCGGGCCGCGCCCGGCGCTCCGCGTCGTACCAGCCCTGCAGCTGCGGATCGATGAGATCCCACGCGAACTCGTCGACGATCAGCAGCGGAGCGAGCGACGCGAGCCGCTCGACGGCCTCGCCGAGTGGATCGAGATGGTGGATCACGCGGCCGGCGACGACCGCGTCGAACGTGCCTTCGACCTCGCGGAAGTCCGTCTGCCGGAAGCGCGGCCCCGCCGGTGCGCGCGGGTCGACGCCGATCGCGTCGTAGCCCGCATCGACGAGCGCCGGGACGACGCCGCCGAGGTCGCCGCACCCGACCTCGAGCACACGCGCCGGAGCCGGCGGCAGGTGATGTAGAACGAACGCCGTGAAGCCCATCGAGGTGAGCGTTGCAGAAGCGCGCCGCATTGCGGTCCGGTCGCAGCTCCTGGACGGGAGTGCGTCGAACGTGCTGGACACGGTGCGCCGGCTCGGCTTCCTGCAGATCGACCCGATATCGAGCGTCGCGCCGCCGCAATACCTCGTCCTCTGGAGCCGGCTCGGCGCGTACGACCGCGGCGAGCTCGACCGGCTGCTCTGGGAGGAGAAGAAGCTCGTCGAATGGGTCGCGTTCGTCTATCCCGTCGAGGACATGCCGCTCCTGCGTGCGCGGATGCGCAACGGCAAGCCTGCCGGCAACGAGTTCCTGCGCGAGAACGCGAGCTTCAGGCGGTACGTCCTCCGGGAGCTCGAGCGGCGCGGCCCGCTCCTCTCGCGCGAGATCGAGACGCACTCGAGCCGCAAGGGCCAAGAGCGCCACGAGTGGTGGGGCACGCGCCAGATGGGCCTGATGCTCGACGTGCTCGCGGCTCGAGGACACGTGGCGGTCGTCGGGCGCAGGCAGGGACAGCGGGTGTGGGATCTCGCCGAGCGCTGGTACCCGCCCGAGACGGAGAAGCTCTCGTGGAAGGAGGCCGACGCGATCATCCGGGAGAAGCGGTTCCGCTCGGTCGGGGTGAAGCTCGAACGCGGCCGCATCCTCGCGCACCCCGACGCGGTCGACGGCCCCGTCCCGAACCGCATCACGTTCCTCTCGCCGTTCGACCGGCTGATCCACGACCGCGCGCGGGCGGAGGCGCTGTGGGACTTCTACTACCGGCTGGAGATGTACGTCCCGAAGCTGAAGCGCGAATACGGGTACTACGTCCTCCCCATCCTGCGCGGCGACCGCATCATCGGCCGGATCGAGCCCGTCTACGACCGCAAGACGCGGGAGCTCGCGGTCAACGGCGTCTGGTGGGAGGGCAAGCCGGTTTCCCTGACGAAGCCGCTACGCGAGCTCTCCCGCTGGTTAGCATCGAGCTGATGGACTTCGAGACCCGCGCCATCCACGACGGCCAGGAGCCGGATCCGGCCACCGGCGCGATCATCACGCCGATCTACCAGACGTCGACGTTCGTCCAGGACGCGGTCGGCGAGCACAAGGGCTACGACTACGCGCGCGTCAACAACCCGACGCGGTCGGCGCTGCAGCATTGCCTCGCATCGCTCGAGTCGGCGGAGCACGGGATCGCGTTCTCGTCCGGCCTCGGCGCGGTGACGACGCTCATGCACCTCGTCGATCCCGGTCAGCGGGTCCTGCTCATCGCCGACGTCTACGGCGGCGTCTACCGGATGACCTCGCAGGTGTACGAGCCCAAGGGGTACGTCTTCGACTACCTCCCGGCGCCGGACTTCGCGAACCTCGGCGACCACCTCGACGACAACACGCGCATCGTGTGGATCGAGACGCCGTCCAACCCGTTGCTGAACATCGTCGACATCCGCGCGGCCGCCGACGCGGCACACGAGGCCGGCGCGCTGCTCGTCGTCGACAACACGTTCGCGACCCCGTACCTGCAGCGCCCGCTCGAGCTCGGCGCCGACATCGTCGTCCACTCGACGACGAAGTACCTCGGCGGCCACTCGGACGTGATCGGCGGGTTCGCAGCGACGAACGACCCGACGATCGCGGAGCGCCTCTACTTCCTGCAGAAGTCGCTCGGAGCCGTCCCCGGCCCGTTCGACTGCTGGCTCGTGCTACGCGGCATCAAGACGCTCGCGCTGCGCATGCGGAGGCACTGCGAGAACGCGACGGCGGTCGCGCTCTGGCTCACGCGCAAGGTCGAGCACGTCTACTACCCCGGCCTCCCGACGCATCCGGGCCACGCGATCGCGGCGCGCCAGATGCACGACTTCGGCGGCATGGTCTCGTTCCTCGCCGAGTCGCCCGAGGCTGCCGCCGAGATCGTCGCGAGCACGAAGCTCTTCCAGCTCGCGGAGTCGCTCGGCGGGGTCGAGAGCCTCATCGAGGTCCCCGCGCGCATGACGCACGCGGCGACTGCGAACGCGCCGTTCGCCGCGCCGCCGAACCTCATCCGGCTCTCGGTCGGAATCGAGGCTGCCGAGGACCTCATCGCGGACCTCGAGTACGCGCTGACGCGCGCCGCCGTCCGCGCGTGAGCGACGAAGTCGTCGTCTTCGTCGAGATTCCGGCCGGTTCGCGGAACAAGTACGAGTGGGACGACGAGCTCGGCGGCATCGTCCTCGACCGGCGGCTCTTCACGTCGATGACGTATCCCGCCGACTACGGCTACGTCGAGGGCACGCTCGCCGAGGACGGCGACCCGCTCGACGC
>DASYFU010000018.1:0-1679 GCA_036498225.1 Gaiellaceae bacterium
ACCGCGGACGGCATGGAGGCACTCCTCCGGCTCGTCGATCGCGCCGACGTCTTCGTCCAGTCGATGCGGCCCGGCACGGCCGAGCGGCTCGGTCTCGGCGCGGCCGCGCTCCGTGAGCGGAACGAACGTCTCGTGTATTGCTCGATCGGCGCGTTCGGCAGCCGAGGACCGCTCGCGGGACAGCCTGGCTACGACCCGCTCATGCAGGCCTTCACCGGAATCGTCAGCGTCACCGGTGAGAGTGACCGGCCCGGCGTTCGGGTCGGTACCTCGCTCATCGACCTCGGGACCGGGGTGTGGGCGGCGCTCGGCATCGTGGCCGCGTCACTCGAACGCGCGCAGACCGGTCGCGGCCGCGAGGTCGACGTGTCGCTCTTCGAGACCGGCCTCTCGCTCGTCGGCTACCAGCTCACGGACGCGTTTCGCACCGGTACTGCTCCGGGCCGCTTCGGCACGGCCTTCCCGTTGATCGCGCCATACGAGGTCTTTCCGACGCAGGACGGAGAGTTGATGATCGCCGCGGCCAACGACGGGCTGTTCGTCCAGTTGTGCAAGCGCATCGGCCTCCCGGCCCTCGCCGAGGATCCGCGCTTTCGCACGAATCCGGACCGGCTCGCGAATCGTGACGCGCTGCTGCCGCCGATCCGCGCACGCCTCGCCGAGGAGTCGTCTGCGCATTGGCTCGACGTGCTCGAGGGAATCCCGGTCGCGCCGGTGCAGGACATTGCGAAGGCTGCTGCACACGAGCAGACGCGAGCTGTGGGAATCGTCCAGGAGCTTGCAGGCATTGAGACGCTCGCGCTGCCGCTCGAGATCGACTCCGAGCGCGTCGGCCATCACGACGCGCCGCCCATGCTCGGCGCGCACTCGGCCGATGTGCTCGCGGAGCTCGGCTACTCCGCCGAGGAGATCGAAGCGCTCGCTGCCGCGGGCGTGACGCGGCTCGCGTAGAGTCGCGCCATGATCGACCTCCCGCAGAAGATCGTCTGCGTCGGCCTCAACTACCGCGACCATGCGGAAGAGCAGGGCGTCGACCTTCCCGAGCGGCCGCTCCTCTTCGCGAAGTGGCCGAACACGTTGATCGCCGCGGGCGAGCCGATCCGCGTCCCCAGAATCTGCAAGAACCCCGACTACGAGGCCGAGCTCGGCGTAGTCATCGGCCGCCGCGCGAGCCGCATCTCGACCGATGACGCCCTCGAGTTCGTGCGCGGCTACGTCGTCGCCAACGACGTATCAGGTCGGGACATTCAGTTCTCGGACGGTCAGTGGGTGCGCGGGAAGACGCTCGACACGTTCCTGCCGGTCGGCGATCTCGTTCCCGCAAGCGAGGTGCCCGACCCGCAGGCCTTGCCGATCCGGGCGATCCTCAACGGCACGACGATGCAGAGCTCGAACACGTCGAACCAGATCTTTGGCGTCGCCGAGGTGATCGCGTTCGTGACGCACGCGATCACGCTCGAGCCCGGTGACCTGATCATCACCGGCACTCCGGCAGGAGTCGGCGCGTTCCGCAAGCCGCCAGTGTGGCTCCAACCCGGCGACGAGATCACGATCGAGATCGACGGGATCGGCTCGATCACAAATCCGGTTGTCGCCGGCGACTGATTGAGGCGGGCGCCGCTTCTCGTTGCGCTGTTCCTCGCGGCGGTGGCGTTGCGACCGCAACTCGTCGGGGTAGG
>DASYFU010000019.1:0-5818 GCA_036498225.1 Gaiellaceae bacterium
CGCAGGGCTCGCTCGCGCACGTGCAGGCAAACGACGTGAGCACGCACCCGAATGCCGGCGCAGGTACAGGCACGGGCACGCTCGTGCAGATCGGCGCGCCCGGCCGGCAGCACGTCGTGCTGCTGCTCGGCCCGCCGAAGCCGCGGGCACACGTCGCTGCGCAGCTCAACCGGGACTTCACGTACGACCCGGCGAACCTGCTCTTCCAGGCGACCGCGGTCGGCGTAAGCCCTGACGTCCTTGCGGCCGTCGACCCGATCGCAGCGCTCACGTTCGGCGGCGCGATCGGCACCGGCCCGAACGGCGGCAACGCGGCGCCCGATTCGCTCGGCACGGCCCAGGTCGGGTCGGTGACGATCGCGCCGGTCGTGGGCCTCAACTCGTCCGCGTTCGGTTCCGGCGCGCGCATCGGTGGATCGAACACCGTCGACGGCGCCGGCTCCAACATGGCCGATCCGTCGCTCGGAACGGTTCAGGCAGGCGGCGGCAACACGAGCGACAACTCGATCGGAACGGCCCAGATCGGCGGGCTCTCTCTCGCACCGACCGGCGGTCTGATGACGCCGTACGGTTCGGGAGCACTCGGCGGCTCGAGCGGCGTCGCAGGCGGCTCGAACAGCGCCTCGGGCTCTCACGGCACCGTTCAGATCGGCGGCGGGAACACGAGCAACGGCTCCGCAGGGACGGCACAGATCGGCGCCGTCTCCGTCGGGCCGACCGCCCAGTCCGGCGGGACACCCGCCGGGCCGGCCTCGGTCGGAGGCTCGAGCGGGATCGCCGGTAGCGGGAACACCGCGAACAACTCGATCGGAACCGCGCAGGTCGGAGGCGGAAACGGTTCTCACCGCTCGGGCGGAACGTTGCAGTCCAGCGGCGTGACCATCGGCCAGACGGCGAGCGCCGGAGGCGTCTCGACCGGGCAGCCGACGAACATCGGCCAGGGGAGCGGCAACAGCGCGAACGGCTCGCTCGGCACCGCACAGGTCGGCGGCGGGAACTCCGCGACCGGCTCGATCGGCACCGCGCAGGTCGGCTCGCCTCAATCGCCCGGCAATCCCGCAGGACCGCCGGCCGAGACGCTCTCGAGCGGGCCTGAGGCCGCGGCGCTTCCCGCGCGAAGTACGACCGGAAGCACGCCGGCAGCGGCGGCGAGCCCGAAGGCCGCGGCATCGCCGGGATCGCATACGGCGCAGCCCACCGCGGCGCCCACGCTCGGCGCACGCCACACGCAAACGACGGGAACCCTCCCGTTCACCGGCATCGACCTGCTGTACGCAGCGATCGCCGGGATCCTCCTCACGGGCGCAGGCCTCAGCCTGCGTCGGCGCGTTATCGCCTGACGCCGAAGTCGGTCGTCACGATCGTGACAGCGAGCCCCTGGTAGACACCGGGGGCTCGCTCCGCGTGAACGGCCGAGACGCCGATCTCGCGCCACTGCGGGTCGAGCATGTTCTTACGGTGCTCGGGGCTGTTCTCCCACATCGTCAGGGCCTTCTGCGCGCCGACGTCGGGCGACGACCAGAGCAGGTTCTCTCCCACCGACCAGAAGCCGAAATGGCTCGTCGGATAGAAGTCCTGGATGCGCTTCCAGAACGCCGTGCCGTCGACCGAGTTGTGCGCGAAGTATCCGTCCGCCTCCATCTGCTGCGAGTGGCTGCGAGCGGCGTCGGTGAGGGACGCGGACAGGCGGAGCGGCGCGAGATGGTGCGCGGCGCGGAACGCGTTGATGTCGGAGAGGACGCCCTGCTCGAGCGAGGTCAGAGCCACTGTCGGCTGGCTGTGCGCAGCCGAAGCAGGCAGCGCGGCCGCAAGGGCCGCGAGGACGGCCACCGCACAGATGGTCCCCCTGCGCATCTGCCCTCAGAGTCGCGGCAGCCGCGGACGCCGTCTATGGGCCGATCGGCCTGTTCTTTCGACCTGACGGTCCTACCGTCGGGAAGAATGGCGGCATGACGCTCCGCGCCGGCCCACTCGAGCACGACGCGACTCTGCCGGACGGGCGGATCGTCCACGTGCGGATCGGGCTCCCAGAGGACGGCTACATCCGGTCGAAGGACCTCGAGACCGTGACGCTCGAGCTGTCCGCCGAGGGCGAGCATCTGGCCGCGCTGAACACGATCCTCGAGCCTGCACAGTCGGACGAGGCGCTCGCGCTTCTGCGACGCGTCGTCGAGGGGCTCGAGACCGGCGAGCTCGCGCCGACTGCGCACGCGCTCGAGCCGCTCGCGGATACGCTCCTGACGTGAGCGCGGCGACCCTGCACACGAACCACGGAACAATCGCCGTCGAGCTGTTCGACGACGACGCGCCGAAGACGGTCGAGAACTTCGTGTCGCTCGCGCGGAAGGGCTTCTACGACGGCGTCATCTTCCACCGCGTCATCCCGGACTTCATGGTCCAGGGCGGCGACCCCACCGGCACCGGCTCGGGCGGCCCCGGCTACACGTTCGAGGACGAGTTCAACGAGCATCCGGTCGAGCGCGGCGCGCTCGCGATGGCGAACGCGGGGCCGAACACGAACGGCAGCCAGTTCTTCATCGTCACCGCGGACGCATGCCCGTGGCTCGACGGCAAGCACACGGTGTTCGGACGCGTCACGGACGGGATGGACGTCGTGAACACGATCTCGGCGCTCGAGACCGACGCGCGCGACCGGCCGCGCGAGGACGTCGTCATCGAGCGCGTCGAGCTCGCCTGACGTCCCGCAGCTTCGCCCACAGCGGGATGCCGTACCAGAGCGCGGCGACAACGACGCCGAAGCTCGCCGCTGTCGAGATGCCGATGGTCTTCCCGAAGAGGAAGGACGTGACCGTCAGGAGCGCGGCGACCATCGCAATCGCGAGGACGAGGAAGCCGGCGATCGCGAGCCGGTTGCCGTAGATGACGATCTTCTCCTTGTCGTCGTCGCGAAAGCGGAGGCGGTGGATCGACGGTGTCGCGATCAGCAGCGCAGACGACACGGCGGTCGCGCACAGCGAGACGAAGAACGCGATCTTCTCGAAGTGCGTGATCTTGTGGTAGCCGTTGCTGAACGGGACCGCGAGGAGGAACGCGAACAACACCTGCACGCCGGGAAGCGCGACGCGCAGCTCGTTCAGGAGCTCGATCAGCTCGCGGTTATGCCGCTGCTGGGGCGTTTCCTCCACACGGGAAGGGTAGGCTCATCGGCGTGCTGACGTGGGACGACGTGGTGGCGCTGGCCCGCGAGCTCCCCGAGATCGAGGAGTCCACCTCGTACGGGCGCCCGGCGTTGAAGGTCCGCGGCAAGTTCGTGGCCGCGATGCGCACGAGCCCCGACGCGGTGGTCCTCCGCTGCGATCTCGACGAGAAGCGGCTCCTCCTCGAGGCGCGGCCCGACATTCTGCTCGAGACGCCGCACTACCACGGCTGGGGCTACGTGCTCCTGAAGCTCGAGGCATCGCAGGACGAGGCGCGCGAGTTCCTCACCGACTCGTGGCTGCTCGCCGCGCCGAAGCGGCTCGCCGACAGCATCAGCCTCGACTAGCGCGCAGATCGTTGAGCGCGCCGGCAGCCTGCTCCTCGCGGAGGAAGCGAGCGAGGTAGTACGCGAATACGGCGAAGAAGACGAATGCCTCCTCCGCGGCCATCGTCACGCCGGCGATCTGCTGGTCGGCCTCGGGCGTCGGCCCCCACGTGCGCGGCGCATGTGCGTAGAACGAGTAGATCGGCCGCGGGAACAGCGCGAGCGCGAGGCCGAGCGGAGACGAGAGCACGAACGCGACGAAGAGGTAGGCGGCTTTCGCGCCCGACGAGATGTCCCCGTGCGCGACGGGCCACCACAGGCAGATGCCGGCGAGCAGATACGTGACGTGCTCGACGTGCAGCAGCGAGTGCGGATGCCGCAGCGCGAAGTCGTAGATCCACGGCAGATGCCACACGAAGTACGTCGCGAGCCAGAGCGGCAGAGCGACGAGCGGCGCAATGCGTACGCGTGCGGCAACGCGCCGCGGGACGGCGAGGACGAGCAGCGCGGGAGCCCACTCGGCGAGCACGACGTTCTGCAGCAGGTGCGCCCAGAGAAACGTGTGGATCGCGAACGGCTGCAGCTTCGTTACGAAGGCGGCGAAGATCAGTGCGAGTGCGGCGAGGAGTGCGAACGGGCGCGCGCGGAGCGCGATGCCGGCGAGTGCGAGGATCGGAAGGAGGACGACGGCCTCCGCCGAGGCGTACATCCGGCTACCCTAGATGCGCCGCGCGCCCGTGGTGTAGCTGGCAACACGGCGGCCTTCCAAGCCGCGGTCACGAGTTCGAACCTCGTCGGGCGCTTCCATCCGAAGCCGTCGCTACGTTGTCTGGAGTGAAAACGAACGAGCGGCGAATCGCACGTGAGATGCGAGCAGAAGGATGCTCGGTCAAAGAGATCGCGGCGACGCTCGGCGTCGCGCGTGGGTCGGCGAGCGTTTGGGTACGTGACGTCCCATTGGGACCCGAACAGCGTGCGCGGCTCATCTATCGCAGCAAACTCGGGCCGATCGTCGCGGCCGAGCGCAAGGCGGCACGAGCTCGCGATGTACGTCGCACGTACCAGGACGAGGGACGGCGTCTCGCCCGCGAGCGAGACGCGTCATACGCATCCGGATGCATGCTGTTCTGGGCCGAAGGAGCAAAGACGCGCAACTCCGTGCAGCTTATTAATGCCGACCCTGAAGTGGTCGTATTCTTTGCCGGGTTCTTGCGCAAACACTTCAACGTCCAAGACGAGCAGATGCGCGTCACGTGCAATCTCTTCGCCGACCACGCCGAGCGTCAGCGTGAGATCGAGGGCTACTGGCTCGAGCGACTCGTGCTTCCGCGAACGTGCTTATGCAAGTCGGCGGTCAACGTCTACTCGAAGTACAGCCAGAAGAAGCGAACGAACAAGTTGCCCTTCGGCACGTGCAGCCTGCGCGTTCATAGCACCCGGATCGTGCAGACCATCTACGGCTCGATCCAGGAGTACGGGGGATTCGACCGGCCCGAGTGGCTCGATTGAGCCGGCCGGGGCGTTGTAGGCTCGCCGCGTGCCGACCTCGACCGACGCGCAGCTCGTCGCCCGCTGCCGCGCGGGGGAGCCCGAGGCCTGGAACGAGCTCGTCGAGCGGTTCTCGCGTTACGTCCATGCCATCTGCGTGCAGGCGTTCCGCCTGAGCCCGCACGACGCGGAGGACGTCTTCCAGGACGTCTTCGCACGCGTGTACGTCAACCTCGACAAGCTGCGCAGCGACGACGCCGTGCGGCCGTGGATCGCGCAGCTGACGCGCCGCCTCTGCATCGACCGGCTGCGCGCCGGCCGCCGCGAGTCGCCGGCAGAGGTGGACGATCTCGACATCGCGAACGCCGAGGAGACGATGAGCGCGATCGACGAGGCGATCGCCGTGCGGGTCGGCCTCGATGCCGTCGGCGACCCATGTCGCGAGATCCTCGACCGATTCTTCTCCCGGGACGAGAGCTACCGCTCGATCGGCGATGCGCTCGGTCTGCCCGCCGGCACAGTCGCGAGCCGCATCTCCCGCTGCCTGTCGAAGCTCCGAGCTGAGCTGGAGGGAAGATCCTGACCCACTCACCCGTCATGAGATCGAGATGACCGGATACGACGAAGAGCGGATCGCGGTCTTGCTGCGCCTGCTACCGGCACCACCGCAGGGTTGGGTCGAGGCAGCGCAGCAGCTTCCGCTCGCCCGGGCCGCGATCGACTCGATCGTCGCCCGCGCGAAGGCCGACGCGGCCTTCCGGGCCCGGCTCGTCGCGGATCTCGAATCCGCCGTCCAGGAAGCGGGCTTCGAGCCGACTCCCTCCGTTCTCGCCTCGCTCCGGCTTC
>DASYFU010000020.1:0-3024 GCA_036498225.1 Gaiellaceae bacterium
GAAGACGCCCGCGGGATCGGTCAGCCGCGCGGCGACGGCGCGACCCGTGGCGAGCGCGTCGTCCAGATACGCCCGTCGACCGGTGATCCGCCAGAGCTCCACCCCGCTCCACGTCATGTCGCCGTTCACCGACGCGAAGAAGCGACGCGGGAGACGGCGGCACGCCTTCCCGTCGTCGAAGACGTAGACGCTGTAGAGCGGCACGTCCGGCTCGAGGAAGTGCGCGCGCACGGCGGCGTAGTGCGCCTCGGCCTGGTCGAGGTACTGCACGTCGTGCGTCGCGTCGTACAGCAGCAGGCCTGCCTTGATCGCGTTCGCATCGGTCTCGAGCGTCTTCAGCTCGTTCGCTCCGCCCGACGGCTGCTGGTAGTCGACGTCGGGGCAGGCGCCGAGCGCGAACGCGTCGGAGGCCTGGACGAACGCGTAGGCCGCCTTCGCGTTGGCGAGCGCCGCCGGATCGTGCAGCACCGCGTACTCGCGCAGCGCGGCGATCGCATCCCACTCGGGCACGTCGCTCCACGACTGGCAGCCGGGCAGGCGGCATGGCGCGCCGTACGCCGGCGCCGAATGGACGAGCGCCGACATGACGGGCGGCACGCGCGGGTCGTGCGTCGAGCTCCAGTCCAGGTAGAGGGCGTACGTGAGCGAATCGACGCCCCAGTCCGTCCTCGACTCGGGGCAGCCGACGCGGTCGCAGAGGCGCCAGGCGCCGTCGCCGCCGTAGTAGACGTCGAGCAGCGTCGAGACGGCGGCCGCCCGCGCCTCGGCGAAGGTCGAGGTGCGCGTCCGCGCCGCGGCGGGACCGGCGACGGCGAGGAGCGCGACGAGCAGGACGAGACGGGTGCCTCGCGATGCGATGAAGTACAGTTTGACGGTGGTCAGTCCCCTTCGCGCACCTGCGAGCGACGACCAGCTCGATCGCGCGATGGAGCTGTCTGCACGGCTCGCGTCGAACGTCGAGGTCGTCGTGCACGGGAAGCAGGACGAGATCCGCCTCGTCGTCGCGACGATGATCTCCGGCGGACATGTGCTGCTCGAGGACATGCCGGGCACGGCCAAGACGGTCCTGGCTCGCGCGCTCGCCCGTTCCATCGGCGGCGCCTCGTTCTCCCGCGTCCAGTGCACGCCGGACCTGCAGCCGACGGACGTCACCGGCCTCTCCATCTTCGATCCACGCTCGCGCGAGTTCGTCTTCCACCCGGGCCCGGTCTTCGCCAACGTCCTCCTCGTCGACGAGGTCAATCGCGCGATGCCGAAGACCCAGTCGGCCCTGCTCGAGGCGATGGCGGAGCACCAGGTGACGATCGAAGGCGTGACGCGATCGCTCCCCGAACCGTTCCTCGTGCTCGCGACCGAGAACCCGATCGAACAGGAAGGCACCTTCCCGTTGCCGGAGGCCCAGCTGGACCGGTTCGCGATCAAGACGCGTCTCGGTTACCCGAACGTCGACGAGGAGGTGCGCATCGTCGAGGAGCAGCGCCATGCGCACCCGCTCGAAGCCCTCGGCGAAGCGATCTCGGCCGACGAGCTGCTCGAGATCCGGGAAGCGTCGGAGCGCGTGTATGTCGACCAGCTCGTCCTGCGCTGGCTCGTCGAGCTCGTCCGTGCGACGCGCTCGCTCGACTTCCTCAGCGTGGGCGCGTCCGTGCGCGCGTCGCTCGCGCTCGAGCGCGTCGCCCGCGCGTGGGCGCTGATCCACGGACGACACTTCGTCGAGCCGTCGGACATCGAGCGGCTGTTCATCCCGGTTGTCGCACACCGGCTCGTCTTCGAGCCGTTCGCGGTCGCCGTCGACGAGATGTCGCCGGACGAGTCGCTGCTCGAGCAGGTGTGGCAGCGCGCCCTCGAGCTGGCGCCCGCGCCAGAGCCCGAATGGCAAGCCAAGAGCGCCTGAGCGCTCGGCGCCGGGCCTTTCCGCTCGTTCCGCGACCGCGCGCGACAGGCATCGCGTACGGAACGCTGCCGGCGCGCCGTCGGCGCGGGCAAGGGGCGGAAGTGGCCGGAGCACGCCGCTACGTCCCCGGCGACCGCCTCGCCTCGATCGACTGGTACGCGTCGGCGCGCGAGTCGATGGTCAAGGACGACGACATCTTCATCGTCCGGCAGTACTACACGGAGACCGCGCCGCGCCTCGTCCTCGTCGTCGACCGGCGGCCCTCACTTGCGCTGTATCCGCCCGAGCTCCCCTGGCTCTCGAAGCCGGCCGCGATTCGCGAGGCAACCGCCGCGATCGTCACGGCGGCACGTGCGGCCGGTGCGTATACGGGCTACCTCGACTTCGCACGCCGCGACGCGAACGGCGAGGCGCTCCCGCGCTGGATCGCGCCGCGCCGCCAGAGCGTTCGCGCAATCGCGCAGATCCGCGAGGGTTTCACGGCCCCCGAGTCGAGCCTCGAGCTCGCGATGGACTATCTCCTCGGGCTCCCGAGCGACGTCCCGGCGGGAACGTTCGTCTTTGCCGTCTCCGACTACCTCCAGCCGATTCCCGACGCCATCTGGGCGCGCGCGCACGCACAGCGTTGGGATCTCGTGCCGGTGATCGTCCAGGATCCCGTGTGGGAGCAGAGCTTTCCCGAGATCGGAGGCATCGTCCTCCCGGTCTCCGATCCCGCGACGGGCAAGCGCTCCTCGCTGCGCCTGTCGGCGCGCGAGGCGCGAAGCCGCCGCGACGCGAATCGCGCCCGGCTGGAAGGGCTCGTCGCGCGCTTCCGCCGCCTCGGCTTCGATCCCGTCGTGCTGGGCACCTCCGATCCCGTGAAGATCGACACCGAGTTCATCACCTGGGCGCGCCGCCGCCGCCTCAGGCGGAGACGAGCGCGCTGACGCCGCTACGCTCCGCGTCCGCCATGCGAAGCCGGACCGTGTATCGCGCAGCTGCTGCGCTCGCCATCGTCGCCGCGGTCGCCGGTTGCGGCGGCGGCGGGAAGACCGCGTCGTCGACGAGCGCCGAGACAACGACAACGACCGCGGCGCCGACCACGACCACCGATCTCGGCAAGAGCGCCTACGTCACGAAGATGCGCG
>DASYFU010000021.1:0-1877 GCA_036498225.1 Gaiellaceae bacterium
CAGATCACGTTCTACGTGCTCGCGGGGATCGCAGTCGTCGGCGCAGTGCTCGCCGGGGTGCTGACGGAATCGAAGGCGGTCACGGTCGGCGTGGAGCCCGTCGACGCCGAGGTCGTGCTGGAGGCGGCGTAACGGTCACCAGAGGACGTCGAGCGTCGGCGGCTTGCGGAAGACCAGGCCGCGCGGCGCGCTAGGACGCTCGGGATCGAGGCGCAGGCCCGGCAGCCGCTCGAAGAGCCGCTCCGCCGAGGTCTGCGCCTCGAGCCGTGCGAGATGCATCCCGATGCAGACGTGCGGCCCGTGCGCGAACGTGACGTGATGACGCGCGTTCTCCCGGCTCGGGTCGAACGTGTCGGGATCGGGGAAGAACGAGGGGTCGCGGTTCGCGCCGGCGAGCGAGATCTCGACGAAGTCGCCGGCGCGGACCTGCTGCCCGTCGAGCTCGACGTCGCGCGTCGCGTAGCGGTCGATCACCGCGGCGGCGGGCTCCATGCGGAGGGACTCTTCTACCGCGTTCGGCCAGTCGGGGACCGGGCCGCCGACGTGCGTGAGCACGTGCCACATGAGGTTGGCGATCATGCCCTCGGTCGTCTCGATGCCGCCGAACATCATCACGGCGGCGTTCGAGACCACTTCGTCCGAGCTCAAGTCGGCCGACGAGCCGAGCTCGGGCGCGACGGTGTCGCGCAGCGAGTCGAACGCGGAGGCGCCGGCGGGCGTGGGCTCGTTGCCGGCGGCGACGCCCGTGACGGACGCGACGATCGCGTCGTACCAGTCGAGCATCGCTGCGGTGTCCGCGGCCTCGAGCCCGAGCAGGAGCGCGACGACGCGCGCCGCCAGCGGGCCGGCGAAGCCGCGGCGGAGCTCGACTCGGCCGTGAGCCTCGAAGCCGTCGATCAGCGCGTCGACCTCGGTCGCAACGAGCGGTGCGAAGCGCTCGCGGGTCGGCTTGAGTCGGAGCGGCTCGGCGAACGGGTCGCGGTGCCGCGCGTGCTCGGCGCCGTCGCGCGTGAGCATGCTCGGCCCGACGACGCGGCCGGTGGAGAAGCGCGGGTCGTCGACCGTGAAGGTCTCGGCGTCGCGCATCACCTGGAGCGCGAGCTCGCGGCCGGTGACGAGCCAGCCGTTCAGCACGGGCACCCATGCGAGCGGGCGGATCTCCGCGAGCACCGGGTGCGGATTCTCCTCGAGCTGCTCGAGGGTGATGTCGGAGGTCACGCTGGGATTCTGCCGCCGGGGAGCGAGTCGAGGCTGTGCGGCCTTAGATCCGCATAGCCTTCAGAGCTGCAACCAGGTTGCGGATTTGCGGAGGGCTACGCCTCCAGCGATTCTGCCAGCAACGTTGCGAGGTCTGCGACGCGCAAATCCGAGCTGACGGCTTTCACGCCGTCGTCGAGCATCACGGTGCAGAACGGGCACGCGACGGCGAGCGTCTCCGCGCCGGTCTCCGTCGCCTCGCGGGCGCGCTCCTCGTTGATCGGGCGGCCGCGCTCCTCCATCCACATGTGCGCGCCGCCGGCACCGCAGCAGAACGTCTGCTTGCCACTGCGCTTCATCTCGACCGGCTGGCCGATCACGTTCAGGAGCTTCCGCGGCTCCATGCGCACGTCGTTGTGGCGCGCGAGGTAACAGGAGTCGTGGTACGTCACCGAGCCGGCACCCACGGCGGGCTGTAGCCGCCCGTCGTCGACGAGCTGCGCCAGCAGCTCGCTGTGATGCACGACCTCGTAGCTCCCGCCGAAGTCGCCGTACTCGTTCGCGAGCGTGTTGAAGCAGTGCGGACAGCTCGCGACGATCTTCGTCACGCCCTGCTCGTTTAGCGTCGCGACGTTCTGCTCCGCCGCCGCCTGGAACACGTACTCGTTCCCCATCCGCCG
>DASYFU010000022.1:0-1891 GCA_036498225.1 Gaiellaceae bacterium
GACGACGACTCGATCCTCGACACGTCGCTCGGGGCGTGGGAGCGCGTGCAGGCGGTGAACACGCGCGGCGTGTACCTGTGCTGCAAGCACGGGATCCCGCACCTGCTGGAGCGGGGAGGCGGGTCGGTGATCAACGTCGCCTCGTTCGTCGCGCTCGTCGGCGCGGCGACGTCGCAGATCTCGTACACGGCCTCGAAAGGCGCGGTGCTGTCGATGAGCCGCGAGCTCGGCGTCCAGTTCGCGCGGCAGGGCGTTCGCGTGAACGCGTTGTGCCCGGGGCCGGTGGAGACGCCGCTCCTGCTCCGCATCTGGAGCGAGACCCCCGGCGCCGCCGAGCGGCGCCTCGTGCACGTGCCGATGGGACGGATGGCGAAGCCGCGCGAGATCGTCAACGCCGCGCTGTTCCTGGCCAGCGACGAGTCCTCGTACGTCAATGCGTCGACGTTCCTCGTGGACGGCGGCCTCACGGCCGCGTACGTGACGCCCGAGTAGCCATTGAAGTTGGACGGCGGACCTGAGAGGGTCTGCCACGTGTCAACAACGCTGGACTACAACACCACCCCGTTCGTCGCGGAGCAAAGCCATCTGGACAATCTCGTCGTTCATGTCGACGTGAGCGGCGGGTGGATCGACATCAGCGGTGCGTGCCCGCGGTGCGACCACTTCGTGCACTTCGTCATCCCGGAGCGCGAGTTCAGCCCGGACGCAGCGCCCGCCGCGCCGCCGGCTCCTACAGGCGCGTCGGCCTCGGGCGAAATGAGCTATATCGAAGACGTCGTTGTGGTGACGCATGGCCACGCGGTTCCGCCGTCGGCCCGGAAGCCCCACCGTGGTGACCGCAGCATCGCCCTTCAGTGCAACTGCGCGACGACGCATCCAGACCCGCACTCGCACAAGCCCGTGGGTGGCGGCTGCGGGGCCTGGTTCAGCGTGACGCTGCCTGCGCATTCGTCCACGAAGCACCCGCATCTGTACCCGGGTCCCAAGTTGAGCCTCTACGAAGAGCGCAACGCCATGGCGCGAGACGCGCTCGCCGAGAACCAGCTCGCGCGTGTGCGGAATGCAGCCGCCGGCTGGAAGACCGGGCTCGCGGCGCTCGTCGCTCTCATCCCGACGCTCGTCGTGGTCAAGGGTGCGGACACAGTGGACAAGCTCGCGCGCTCCGATGCGATTGTCGTCGGAGTGTTGATCGCGGTCGGCGCTGTCAGCGCAGTCGTCGCGACCCTGCTCGCGCTCCGCGCTGCGAACGGGCCGCTGAGCGAGTGGAGGATCACGGGCGACGACCTTCGGCCGTTCCGCGAGCAAGAGGTCGACGCGACGATCTCGTATCTACGGGCCGCGAGGCGGACAACGATCGTCGCCGCGGCTGCGCTCGCCGCAGCGATCGCGTACGCCTGGGCGGCACCCACGATCAAGCCGTATTTCTCCGTCGACCTGACGAGCGGCGCCGGCTACTGCGGCACGCTCGTGGGCCTCGACGCGAAGGTCGTGCAGGTCCGCACGGCGGATGGCATCACGCGCGCGATACCGACTTCCGGTGTGAAGTCGACCTCGTTCGTCTCGTCCTGCTGAGCTAGGTGCCGACGACCTGGACGAGCCAGCGCCGGTCGCGCTCACGGTCCAGCTCGATGAAGAGCACCTTCTGCCACGTGCCGAGTTGGAGCTCGCCCTCGCGCACGGGGACGGACTCGCCTGCGGTGCCGAGGAGCATCGCCATGCAGTGCGAGTGGCCGTTCCCGATCTCCATGTCCTCGGGGCAGATGTTCTCCGTGCGCCGGTCCCAGTCGTCGTGGGCGTAGTACGTGTCGTGGGGGACGAGCCGGCGGAGAAGGCTCGTGAAGTCGTCGAGGAAGCCTTCCTCGAGCTCGTTCACGCGCACGCAGCAGGTCGT
>DASYFU010000023.1:0-12028 GCA_036498225.1 Gaiellaceae bacterium
TGATGCTCGACCTGCTCCTCTCCGCCCGTGGCTAGGCGCGCGCTCGCGATCGCGGGTGGCACGCTCGTCGTGGTCGTCGTCGCGGCTCTCGGCCTGTGGATCTGGCTCGGCTCGTACGCGCCGCTGCGCGCGCTCGACACCGGATACGCGCCCGGCCCCGGCATCGGCGCCGACGTCCAGCCGATCTCCGGATCGGGCGGCAGGCCCGTGTTCTTCCCGGCTGCGCACAGGCGGACGAGGTTCGACACGGCGATCACGCTGCGCAACGGCGGCCGCTTCGCCGTGACCGTCACCGGGCTCGATACGACTCCGCCTGGGACGCCGCCGTGGCTCGGCGCGACCGAGCTGCTCGCGACGACGTCGTCGACCGCGAGCGCGGATCCAGGAGAGCTCGTCGCGTTCCAGCCGCTGCGCATCGACCCGGGCGACACCGCCATCGTCGTCGTCCGCTTCGGGCGGCGCTGTGCGGGAGCGACGAGCGCCTCGCCGGACGTCTCCGTCGACAGCCTGCGGCTGCGGTATCGCTACCTGTCGCTCTTCACACGGACGGCGACGACTCGTCTGCCGTTCGCGGTGACGCTTCGGTGCGCGGGAGGGCCGCCGGCGACCCCGTAGAGGGCAGTGTCTCGCGCTTCGGCGCGCGCACGATCGCGGTCAGCTTCCCCACCACCTCGAGCGTGTCGCCCTGCTCGGCGAGATCCTCGAGCTCGCGCAGCTGCACCGTCAGCCACGCCTCGTCCACGGGCGGGCGCGACAGCCGCTTGATCTTCGGATGCTCGGTCTCGCCGACCGACTCGTCGCCGCTCCACAGTTCCTCGTGGATCTTCTCGCCGGGACGCGATCCCGTGAACACGATGCGCACGTCGCGCGGGCCCGTCTGCTCCTCGCCCGGCATGCGCGGCTCGTGCCCGGAGATGCGCACCATGTTCGTCGCGAGGTCGACGATCTTCACCGGCTCGCCCATGTCGAGGACGAAGATCTGCCCGCGGCCGCCGATGGCGCCCGCCTGCACGACGAGCGACACCGCCTCCGGGATGGTCATGAAGAAGCGGGTCATCTCCGGGTGCGTCACCGTCACCGGACCGCCGCGCTCGATCTGGCGCCGGAACGTCGGGATGACCGAGCCGGACGAGTTGAGCACGTTGCCGAAGCGCACGGCGACGAAGCGCGTCGGGACGTCGCGGCGATGGCCGAACGACTCGATGATCCATTCGCACAGCGCCTTCGACTGACCCATCACCGTCTTCGGGTTGACCGCCTTGTCGGTGGAGATGAGGACGAAGCGGTCGACGCCGAACTCGGCCGCGAGCTCCGCGACGATGCGCGTCCCCGCGACGTTGTTGCGCACCGACTCGAGCGGGTGCGTTTCCATGAGCGGCACGTGCTTGTACGCGGCCGCGTGGAACACGATCGTCGGCTGGTACTTCTCGAAGACCTCGCGGCGCATCGCCTTCTGGTTGCGGACGTCGATGAGCTTGGGCACCGCGGCGGTGAAGTCGCGCTCGTCCACGAGCTCGCGCTCGATGTCGAACAGCGGCGTCTCGGCGTTGTCGACGAGGATGAGCCGCGCCGGCCCGACGCGCGCGATCTGACGGCAGAGCTCGGAGCCGATCGATCCGCCCGCGCCGGTGACGAGCACGGTCTGGCCCTGGAGGTACGCGGCGATGCTCTCGAAATCGACCTCGACCTGCTCGCGGCCGAGCACGTCCTCCACCTGCACCGGACGGATCTGGCCGGCGAGGTCGAGATCGCCGGAGATGAGCTCGTACAGGCCCGGGAGGGTCTTCACCGGGACGTTGGCGCTCTGCGCGGCATCCACGACCTGGCGGCGCATCTCGCCCGACGCGGACGGGATCGCGATCAGCACCTCGTCAGGCTTGTACTCGCGCACGAAGCGCGGCAGCTCGGCAATCGTGCCGAGGACGCGAACGCCGAGGATGCGCGTGTTCCGCTTCCGCTCGTCGTCGTCGACGAAGCCGATCGGGGTGTAGGCGAGCAGGCGGGATCGCTGCATCTCCTGGACGATCAGGCGGCCGGCGTCGCCCGCGCCGACGACGATGACTTCCTTGCCACGCGCGACGACGCCGCCGCGCGGCCGTTCCATCACGGTGCGCGCGAACAAACGCGCGCCGGCGACGAGCGCCAGCGTGATGAGCAGGTCGGTCGCCGCGATCGAGCGCGGCAGACGCACGTTGTGCACGGGCGAGACGAGGTAGACGGTGACGTCGGCGACGAGCGACGCGACCACGACGCCGCGGGCGGCGCTCCACATGTCGCGCACGGAGACGTAGCGCCACCAGCGGCGGTGAAAACCGAAGAGCAGGAACACCGACACCTTGATGACGACGACGAGCAGGATCGTCCGCCGCAGCAGCGTGTCGTAGTAGACGGGCAGCCCGTGGTCGAAGCGGAGCTCGAACGCGAGGAACCAGGAGACGGCGACGATCGCCGCATCGGTCAGGACCTGCAGGAAGCGGGAGCGACCGAGGCCGGTCATGCGCGGGCGCCGACGCCGACCGCGGAGCGGACGACCTCGACGACGCGCTCCTGTGCCTCGACCGGCATGCCCGGCCAGAGCGGAACGGAGAAGTTCTCCTCCGCGACGCGCTCGGTGCTGGGCAGCGAGCCGGGCTCGTTGCCGAGGAAGCGGAGCGCGGGCTGGAGATGGAGCGGCGTCGTGTAGTAGACGGCGGACGCGATGTCCGCCTCCGTCAGCGCGGCGCGGATGCGGTCGCGTTCGGCGGAGCGGCAGACGAACAGGTGGTAGATGTGGCCGGGCTCGTCCGGCGGCAGCTCGACGAGCTCGCCGAGGCCGAGCTCGCCATAGCGCGCGGCCGCCTCGCGGCGCCCACGGTTCCACTCGTCGAGATGCCCGAGGAAGATGCGCAGCATCCCCGCCTGCAGCTCGTCGAGGCGGGAGTTGTAGCCGACGAAGTCGAATTCGGTCTTGTCGCGCGAGCCGTGGAACGCGAGCATCTGCACGCGATCCGCGAGCTCGTCGTCGTTCGACGCGACGAGGCCGCCGTCGCCGAGGCAGAAGAGGTTCTTCGTCGGGAAGAAGCTGTACGTCGACGCGATGCTCTTCGTCGCTACGCCGGGCGCGCCGAAGGCCTGCGCAGCGTCCTCGATCACCGGAACGCCGAGCGAGACGAGCTCGTCCATCGGCGCCGGGCGGCCGAAGAGGTGCACCGGCATGATCGCGCGGGTGCGCGGCGTGATCTTCGCGGCGACGTCCTCGACGTCGACGTTCATCGTCGCCGGGTCGATATCGGCGAAGATCGGCGTCGCACCGCGGCGCGCGATCGACTCGGCCGTCGCGTAGAACGTGAACGCGGGGCAGATGACCTCGTCGCCGGGGCCGATCTCCATCGCGTCGAGCACGATCACGATCGCGTCCGTGCCGTTCGCGACGCCGACCGTCTTCGAGACGCCGAGGAACGCGGCCGTCTCCTCCTCGAACGCCCAGAAGTGCGATCCACGGATGAACTGCCCGCCGTCGAGGATCTCGCGGAAGCGGGCCTCGAGCTCCGGGATCAACGGCGCATATTGCGCCTTGACGTCAATCAGCGGTATCGGAGACACGGCGTCGGCTCACTGTAGCCCAGCGGTAGACCACGTACGCCGCCGCGAGGACGACGCCTGCAACAACCGCGTATTCGGCGTACTTGAAGCCGTGGTCGAACCGGTGATAGCTCGCGCCGAGGGCGTAGCCGATGCCGGCGATGGCAAAGGCCCACACCGCCGAGCCGACGAGCGTCAACACCGTGTACGGGCCGAGCGGCATCTCCAGCGCGCCTGCCGGATACGAGACGAAGGAGCGGATGACCGGTGTGATTCGGCCGACGAACACACCCCAGTTCCCCCAGCGGGCGAACCACCGTTCGGCGCGCTCGAATCGCTCGGGCGTGACGTGGAACCAGCTTCCGTGCTCCTCGAGGAGCACACGGCCGCCGATCCGGCCGATCAGGTAGCCGATCATGGCGCCGACCAGGTAGCCGATCGTCCCCGAGAGCGCCATGACGACGAACGCGAGCGCACCGAAGTGGATCTTTGCGCCGAAGAGCGAGACATGGTGGGCGGCGGCAAAAGCACCCGCGCCGACGGCTCCGGCGTAGAGCATGACGAGCTCGCTGAAGGCCGGGAAGAGCGCGTCGATCGCCATCAGGCCGAACACGGCATACGCGCCGTGAGAGGCGACCTGGTTCGTGAAGCTCGAGGAGACGCTCGCGAGCACGCTGCGCGATGGTACTAGCGACGCGCAACGAACGGCGCGAAGAGCGACACGGTGCCGATCGAATTCGTCGCGACGACGTGAACCTGGTAAGCGCCTGTGAACGCGAGCGACCCCGTCCACAGCCTTCCGTCCCAGGGGAGGGACTGCGCGCCGGGCTGGAGCCTCTTGTTGACGAGGGTCGCGAGGACGATGCCCGTCCGCGTCTCGATCGTCGCGGTCACCGTCGCGGGATGCGCGAGCTGGAACGCCGCCGTGACCGCGGTCGCGCCCGCAGCCAGGTGGCCGGCCGGGGGCGATACCTGCAGGGCGCCGAGCGTGTCGTCGAGCAATATGTCTCGCTCGGCGGTCGTCGTGTGGCCGCCGGCATCCGTGCCGGAAACGACGAACCTCCATTGGCCCTCCGTGCTCGGCTGCCCGTTCCACGTCACGGTGTGGACGCCCGGCTGCTCCGCGTCCTGCGCGAGCGTCAGCACCACTCCGCCCGGGCCGGTGAGCGTTGCCGTCACCTGCGAGGGCGTGATGACCTTGTAGGAGAACGTCTCGGTGTCGTCGACGCCGTCTCCGTTCGGCGAGATGACGTCCGAGGACGGGGGCGCTGCGTACACACCCGTGTACGAGAGCAGGAGCGCGTCGCCGACCGGAGGCTCCGTGGTCGTGGACGGACGCGTGAGCAGCGTCCCGTCGAACGCCATGCCGGCCGGCGTCCCGCTGCCGAGCCCCATTGCGGTCACGGCACCGAGGCGGACCATCGCCGTGGCGAGCTCGTAGTTCGTCATCCCGGCGCTGTAGTCGGAACCGCCGCCCTCGGCGGTGACGAGGAGGATGCGGCCATCCGGGAGCTGTCCGACGGCGCTGCGCGCGCCGCGGACGTTGAGCACCGAGTCGTCGAAGGCCTCGTTGGCGCGAAACACCGCCTTGCCGCCGGCGACGAGGAGCGGGCCGCCGCCGATCGCCGCGAGCTTGCCGTTCAGGTTCGGCGTCAACGTCGGCCGTATCTCGACCGTCTGGCGGGGCGGCGCCTCGGCGCTCAGGTACTGCGCCTGCGCGCCGCGCGCCACCAGCACGGCGCCACCGGGCGGAATCGAAATGCCGCCGGCTCCGTCCTGCTCGGTGACGACGCCGCTGGCGACGGCGTTCGGCTGCAGCGGCGGAAGCGATGCGATGACGTCCTCGACGACACCGTCCTCGGGCGGCGTCTTTGCACCCCACGCAGACGTGTAGAGCGTCGTGTGCCCGGACACCGGCTTGTCGTTCAGGTCGAGCTGGCGGCGCTGGCTCGTCCCGCGCCAGGTTCCGTCGAACGCGACCGGCCCGACGGTGAGCGTGCCGTCGGGAGCGATGACGAGGCTCGAGCGCGAGGAGATCGGGGCGGCGTCGAGCGCGCCGCCGCGCATGACGATTCCGGTCGGCGGCCCGCTGCCTGTGAAGAAGTCTCCGTTCACGCCGACGACGGTCGCGGCGCCGCTCGCGTCCTTCTCGATCCCGGTGAGCGGCTCTGTTCCGGAAAGCGCGCCGTGCGCGAGCGCAGGGCCGAGGGTGTAGAGCGAGCCGTCGGGCTTCGGCGCCGTCACGACGTCGAGGACGACCGGGCCGCGCGAGGTGAACGTGACCTGCCGCTGGTAGGTGACGCCCGGCATGAGCAGAGTCGGCGCGGTCGTCTGCGCCGCGGTGCGACGCGCGGCGCCCGCCGGCACGGCGAGTGAGCCCGCGAGGGCAGCGAGAATGAAGAGCTTGCGGAGCACGACCCCGTGGCAGGGTAGCGGGCGCTAGTTCCAGATGCGTACGTCGCGGTACAGCGTGTCGCGCTGCACCGGCGTCTTGCCCAGCGATCTGATCAGGTGGACGAACTCGTCCGCCGTCGTTCGGTACGTCGTGCCGGCGGCCGAGACGACGTTCTCCTCGATCATCACCGAGCCGAGGTCGTCCGCTCCGAACTGCAGTGCCACCTGGCCGATCTTCTTGCCCTGCGTCACCCACGACGAGCCGATGTGCGGGACGTTGTCGAGATAGATGCGTGACACCGCCTGCGTGAGCAGGTAGTCGAACGACGTCGGACGCGACTCGACGGGCACCTGGGCGCCCATGCGGTTGCCGTCATCCTGGAAGGTCCAGGAGAAGAACGCGCGGAAGCCGCCGGTCTCGTCCTGCAGCTCGCGAATCTTGCGCATGTGCTCGACGCGCTCCGCGAGCGTCTCGACGTGGCCGTACATCATCGTGGCGGTCGTCGAGATGCCGAGGCGGTGCGCGTCGCGCATGACGCCGAGCCATTCGCTCGTCTTCGTCTTCTTCGGCGCGATGATCGTGCGGACGCGATCGACGAGGATCTCCGCGCCACCGCCGGGAATCGAGTCGAGCCCGGCGTCGCGCAGCCGCGTCAACGCCTCGGGAATGCTCAGCTTCGAGCGGCGCGCGACATGCTGCACCTCCGACGGGGACAGTGCGTGCAGATGGATCTTGTACTTGGCCTTGATCGAGCTGAAGAGATCCTCGTAGAAGTCGACGCCGAGGTCGGGATGGTGACCGCCCTGCATGAGCAGCCCCGTACCGCCGAGCGCGAGCGTCTCCTCGATCTTCTTGAAGATGACGGACTTCGGCAGGAGATAGCCCTCGCGCGTGTCCCCGGGCCGCCGGTAGAACGCGCAGAAGTCGCAGTCGGTGTAACAGATGTTCGTGTAGTTGAGATTGCGGTCGATGATGAACGTGACGCGCTCGGGGTCGTGCTTGCGGTTGCGCATCTCGTTCGCGACGCGGCCGACGGATACGAGGTCGCGCGAGCGGAGCAGTGCGAGCGCCTCCTCGTCGGTGATGCGCTCGCCTTCGAGTGCCTTCTCGAGGACGCCGCTCATGCGACTGCAGCGCCCGTCGTCTGCACGAAGCGCAACTCGGGGACGACGTCGAGCTCGCCGGCGTCGCGTGCCATCTCCAGGAACGTGTACAGGCCGGCGCGCTCGCGTGGGCCGAAGCGGTACCGCAGCTTCTCGAAGTAGCGCGCGAGGAAGCCGGCGGGATAGCCGTAGGTCTCGGAGGCCTCGAAGGCGAGCTGCTCCGGCTCGGCGCGTGCCATGCGGACGGAGGCGACGAGTGCGTCCTCGAGCTCGGCGAGGCCGTCCGCGAGCGGCTCCGGGCACGCCCACACCGCAAAGACCATAGGCAGGCCGGTGCGCTCGAGCCACAGCCGGCCGAGATCGAAGTGCGGCGTCGGGTCCTCGAATGCCGACTTGAGCGCGGCGTCGCCGATGAGGAGCTTTGCGTCGGCGTCCTCGCCCAGCGGCACGTGTGCCGCCTCGGGCAGCAGCACCTTCGTCAGGACGACCGACGTCGCCGACTCCGGCGTGACCGCGACGACGCGCACCTGCTCGAGCGGCTTCTTCGACACGAGCTGGATCGACTCGACGGCGCCCTCCGACGCGACGCACAGGCGCGGCAGCAGCCGGAGCTTGTCGGCGTTGCGCGCGTACTCGATCGACGAGATCGGCGCCGTGTCGAGCTCGCCTTCGACGAGCAGCCGGTTCAGCTCCGTGGGGACGCCGAGCACCTCTTCGACCTCGGCGTCGACGCGGTAGAAGACCGGCGCCATGTTCACGTAGGAAATGCGGCCGAGCCTTACCAACGTCTCAGCTCGTTGTAGAGCGTGTCCCGCTGGACGGGGACGCGTCCCGCGTCCCTGATGAAGCGCACGAGCTCGCCGATCTTCTGCTCGGTGCCGCTCGTGGCGCCGGCCGCCTGGAAGATCTGCTCGCGGACGACGGTTCCCTGCACGTCGTTCGCGCCGAAGTGCAGCGCGACCTGCGCCATCGGCATCCCCATCATGATCCAGTAGGCCTTCACGTTCTGGATGTTGTCGAGCAGCAGGCGCGAGACCGCGATCATCTTCAAGTCGTCGGCGCCGGTCGTGAACTTGAAGCCGCGACGCTCGAACACGGTGTTCTCCGGATGGAACGCGAGCGGGATGAAGGCGAGGAAGCCGCCGGTCTCGTCCTGCTGCGCGCGCAGCCGCAGCATGTGGTCGACACGCTCCTCGAGCGTCTCGACGTGGCCGTACAGCAGCGTGCAATGCGTCGGGATGCCCATCCGATGCGCCGTGTCGTGCACGTCGAACCACTCGTCGGGATGCTCCTTGCCGGGCGCGATGAGCTTGCGCACGCGGTCGGCGAAGATCTCCGCGCCGCCGCCGGGCAGCGAGCCGAGGCCGGCGTCCTTGAGGACGCGCAGCACCTCCTCGTGGCTGCAGCCCTCGAGCTTCGACATGTGGTGGATCTCGGACGCCGTGTAGAACTTGAGGTGGACGTCGGGCAGCGCGGCCTTCAGCTTCCGCAGCACGTCCGCGTAGAACTCGAGGTCGACGTGGGGGTTCTCGCCGTTGACGCAGTGGATCTCCGTGAACTGCGCGTGTGCGTACGTCTCGGCCGCGTCGGCGGCGAGCTCGTCGGCCGTCAGTGTGTACGACTCCTCCTGCTTCTGCGTCTTCGCGAATGCGCAGAACTTGCACTTCACGCGGCAGACGTTCGTCTGGTTGAGATAGAGGTTCTGGACGAAGAAGACCTCGTCCCCGCCGCCGCGGACGCGCCGCGCGAGATCGGCGAGCTCGCCGAGCGCCAGCAGGTCGTCCGACTCCATCAGCGCGACGCCGTCCTCGAAGTCGAGCCGCTCGCCCGCCTCGATCTTCTCCCGGATGGGAGCGAAGGTCTCCAGCGTGTCGAGGACTGCCAACGTGCCTACCTCTCTCGGTCGACGACCGCGTGCGTCAGCGATTCGAGCTCATCGCGGTGGAGCTGGCCGTTGAGGCACGCGCGGGCGCGCCTAGCGTAGTCGAGGGCGACCTCACGGGAACGCTCGAGAGCCCCGCTCGCGGCAACCCGCACGAGGGCGCCGTCGAGTGGCCCGCCCGCGAGCGCCCGGCGCACGACTGCGTCCTCCTGCGCTGCGAGGAGCAGCGGCAGCGTCGGCGTGCCGTCGCGCAGGTCGGTGCCGGCGATCTTGCCGGTCTCGATCGTCGTGCCCGCGCAGTCGAGAACGTCGTCGCTGATCTGGAACGCGACGCCGAGCGCAAGGCCGTACGCGCCGGGACCGCCGCCGAGCCGACACGCAGCCTCGAACAGCTTCCCGGTCTTGAGCGCGCAGCGCTCGAGGTATGCGTCGACGGTGGTGGCCGGATCGTGCGTCTGTGTCCGCTGCAGCGCTTCGCCGCGCGCGAGACAGAGCGTCGCGTCCGCGAGGATCTCCACCGCAGCCGCGTCGCCGGTCGCGGTGAGCTCGGCGAATGCTCGTGCGAACAGATAGTCGCCGGTCGCACGCGCGGCGTCAGGGCCGTACGTCGACCACGCCGCCGCCTTGCCGCGGCGGAAGTGCGCGCGGTCGATGAGGTCGTCGTGCACGAGCGTCGCCATGTGCACGAGCTCGACCGCGACGCCGGCTGCGATCGACGGCTCTTCACGTGCAGGCGTCGAGAGGAAGACGAGCAGCGGGCGCAACCGCTTGCCGCCGGCTGCGAGCGCCTCGTTCCCGACGGACGCGACGAGACCGGGATGCGTCGCCACGCTGCGGGCGAGCCGCTCCTCGATCGCGTCGAGGTAGCGCTCGAGGCCGGGCGCCTCCCGGATGTCCGCCAGGCTCGTCACTGCGCCTCTGCCACGTGCAGGGCGACGATACCCCCGGCGAAGAGCCGGAACCGCACGGCGGCAAAGCCGGTGGCCTCCAGCAGCGCTGCGAGCTCTTCCGGGCCGGGGAAGCGGCGCACGCTCGCGGGCAGGTACGTGTACGCGGAGCCGCCAGGCAGCACCTTTCCCAGCAGCGGGACGACGCGGTCGAACCACAGGCGGTAGAAGGGCGCGAGCGCGCCGCGCGGATGCGTGATCTCGAGGATGCCGACGCGGCCGCCGGTGCGAAGCACGCGCCGAAGCTCGCGCAGCCCCGCCTCGAGGTCGTCGACGTTGCGGACGCCGAAGCCGACCGTCACCGCATCGAAGGATGCGTCGGCGAAGGGCAGCGCGAGCACGTCGCCGCGTACCCACTCGATGTCGCGCGACTTCGCGCGGGCGCGCTCGAGCATCCGTTCGGAGAAGTCGAGGCCGACGACGTCGGCGCCCGCTTTCCGCGCCTCGAGGGCGAGGTCGCCGGTGCCGCAGCACGCGTCGAGGACGCGATCGTCCTTGCGCACGACCTGCTCGACGGTGATGCGCCGCCAGCGCCGGTCGAGCCCCACGGTCATCACGCGGTTCATCGCGTCGTACACCGGCGCGATTCGGTCGAACATCCGCCGCACGCCGTCGGCGGGCAAGCGTCCTGTCTCCACCACTACTGGCCCCACCGCTTCGCGGCCACGTGCTCGAGGCCGAGCTGGTCGAGCGCGCGTGCGACGATGAAGTCGACGAGGTCGTCCACCGTTTCCGCGCCGTGGTAGAAGCCGGGCGCGAGGAAGAGGATCGTCGCGCCCGCCTCGCGCAGGGTCAGCATGTTGCGCAGGTGGATCGCCGAGAGCGGCGTCTCGCGCGGCATGAGGATCAGCCGTCGCTCCTCCTTGAGCGCGACGGACGCGGCGCGGTGGATGAGGTTCTGCATCGCCCCGGACGCGATCGTCCCGAGCGTGCCCATCGAGCACGGACAGATGACGTACGCGTCGACCTTCGCCGAGCCGGAGGCATACGGCGCCTTCCAGTCGTTCTGGTCGTACAGGGTCGCCTGGGGCGCGTGCTCGAGCAGCCGGGCGAGCGTCTCGTCGCGGGAGAGCTTGGCGTTGCCGTACAGCTCGGTGGCGAGCACCTCGACGCCCGCGCTCGAGGCGCAGACGCCGATCTCGCAGTCCGCGGCCGCGAGCGCCTCGAGCAGGCGCGCCGGGTACGGGGCGCCCGAAGCGCCTGTGATCCCGAGGAAAACGTGCATTCCTCAGGATTGTCGCTGCTAGCGCTTCCCCTTGGAGGATTCGAGGAAGACGGCGAGCTGGTGGAGCCGCGTCGTGCCGAGCGAGGCGAACTTCGGCATGGGCGAGCCCGGGTTCACGCAGGACGGGCACTGGAGGTGCCTGATCTGGAAGCTGATGCCCAGGTTGCGCGTCCCGATCGCGGTCAGATCGGGCGCGCCGAGGTTCGACGACCCCGTCCCGAGATACGTGTGACAGGCGGTGCAGCCCGCGGTGGCGAACAGCTTCGCGCCGGGCAACGCGGCGGGTGGAAGCTTCTCCGCCTTCACCCACGACGGCACGTCCGCGATGACCTCCGAGGCGAGCGCCTCCTTCGCGGTCGCGCCCTTCCACGTGAGGATCGCCATCGACAGGATCGTCAGCACCGCCGCGACCATCGCGACCGGCCGCCGCGACGGCCGGCGCTCCATGCGCAGATCCATGAACGGCAGCATGAGCAGCAGGATGAGCGCGATCGTCGGCACGCCGATCGTCCCGAGGAACACCGTCTCCGGCCACTTGAAGATGCGCAGGAGATAGAAGAGGAAATAGAAGTACCAATCCGGGCGCGGCACGAAGCTGACCGTTCCGGGATCGGCGGGCGGCGCGACCTCGGGCCCGAGCAGGCCCTTGTGCAGCGGATCGTGATGCGGCCCGTACGCCGTCCACTTCCACAGGACGGCGAGCCCGACGATGACGCACACGACGATGAGGCTCATCACCGTGTCGTGGAACATCGCGTACGGGTAGAACGGCTTCCCGCGCTCCTTGACGTCCTTCTTGTACCGCGCGAATCCGGCGCGGCGTACCTCGATCGGGCTCGGCTTCTCTTCGCTCATCAGTCGCTGCCTCCGGAGGTGCCGTGCGGCGCGGGCCGCGTCAGCCCGGTGCGCGCGGCC
>DASYFU010000024.1:0-3828 GCA_036498225.1 Gaiellaceae bacterium
GTCGTGCCGCTCGTCTCCGGCGGGAACATCGACGCGACGCTCCTCATCTCGGTCATGCGGCACGGTCTCGCGGCCGCGGGCCGCTTCCTCGTGCTGCGCACGCGCGTCCCGGACCGGCCCGGCGAGCTCGCGAAGCTGCTGACGCTGCTCGCGAACGACCGGGTCAACGTCGTCGAGGTCGAGCACCAGCGCGAGACAGGCAATCCGGTGGGTGAGACCGGCGTCGAGCTGACGCTGCTGTCGCGCGACCCGTCGCACTGCGACGAGATCGTGACGAACCTCGTTCGCTGGGGCTATCCGGCCGAGCGCCTGGGCTAGGTCCCGCAGCGGCGGAACGAGGAGACCTCGCCGCCGCGGGCGCGCCAGTCGGCGATGCCGCCGGCAACGGGTCGTGCGTCGACGCCGGTCGCCTTCAGGACGCTGGCTGCAACCGCGGCGCGCGCGCCCGTCTCGCAGATCGTGACGACCTGCTTCCCGTTCACGAGGCCGTTCTCCGCGGCCTGGCGCACGTTGCGGTACGGCATGTGGTCGGTGCCGGGGATGAAGCCGGCGTCGCGCTCGTCCGCCTCGCGCACGTCGAGCACTTCGATCTCGCCGGCGGCGAGCAGCGACTCGAGCTCGTCGAGCGTGACCGCGTCGACGCGTTCGTCGCCGCCGCCCGGCTGCCAGCCGGCGACGTCGAAGATCCCGACCGCGTGGAGCGCGCCCGTCGCGCGCAGGGCCTCGTCCTCGTCGGCGGCATGGATGACGACCGTGCGCTCGGGGAGGACGAACGCCGCCTTCGTCGCGAAGCTCGAGCCGGACACGGGAACGTTGACCGCGCCCGGCCGATGCCCCTCCCCGAATGCGCGCGCCGGGCGCACGTCCAGCACGACGGCATCTCCGGTGTCAGACACCGATTGGACCGGCGGCTGGGCGCCGACGAACGGGCCGCGGTTGAGCTCGACGATCCGCTCCATGTTCGGGGGGCGCGGCGGCTGCGGGCTGAGCGCGAGGCCGACGAACTCGTCGTGGTCTTCCAGGAGCGCGTGGTTGTAGCGGCGCTCATAGCCGATGGTCGTCGACGCCTTCGAGCTCATGGCGGCGCCGCAGAGCGATCCCGCGACGTGACCGGGATACACCTCGACGCCGTCGCCGAGGTCGACGAGCGTGTGCAGCGAGTGGAAGAGCTCCTCCGCGCCGTCGCAGGCCTCGACCGCGAGGTCGGGCCGCGCCGCATCGCCGACGAAGAGCGAGTCGCCCGTCAGGACGAGCCACGGCTCGTCGCCGCGCGTGCGATCGATCACCGCGAACGCGCAGTGCTCGGGCCGATGGCCGGGCGTGTGCACCGTACGGATGACGACGTGCGCGAGCTCGATCTCCGTACCGTCCCCGAGCGGCTCGTGCGGGAACTGTGCGCCGGCCGCCTCGTGCACGTGGACGGGAAGGCCGTGCTCGAGCGCCAACCGACCGTGCCCCGTGACATGGTCGGCGTGCGTATGCGTCTCGAGCACGGCCGTCAGCCGGACGCCTCGCCGCTCCGCCTCGTCGAGGTACTGCTCGATCCGGTACGCCGGGTCGACGACGACCGCGACGCCGGCGTGCTCGTCGCCGACGAGGTACGAGGCGCAGCCGAGGTCGTCGTTCACGAACTGCTTGAACAGCACGGCGCGACCGTAGCACCGTGCGCGGCTATTTCTCTTGAAGTGACTCCTCGCGCAGCAGCTGCGACACATACCAGCCGCTCGCGACGAGGAAGACGAGCGTCTGCTCGCCGTTCATCGCGATTCCGCCGAGGTTCTGGTCGCGGATCGCGGAGAAGCCCCACAGTCTCGGAGCGTGCTCGTAGAACGAGTAGAACGGATGGGTCGAAAAGATGAACGCGAGCCCGAGGAACGACGACGCGACGAATCCTGCGCCGAGGTAGGCGATCGCCGCCGGCGCCGGCAGCCGCCCCGACACGATCGGCCACCAGAAGACCAGGCCGCCGGCGATGAGCAGGCCGTGCTCGATGTTCAAGGCCCAGCCCGTATCGAGCGCCCAGTTGTAGAAGCCGGCGAGATGCGTTCCGTACCACGCGGCGAGCCACGCGACGATCGCCCAGCGCGCGCGGATACGGGCAGCACCGTGGCGCTCGAGCCACGCCCTCATAGTGGGCGTCACCCCGAGCAGGATGAGGATCGGCGCAATGTCGGCGATGAGCGCGTTCTGCACGAGGTGGATGAGCAGCAGCCGCGTCGCCGCGATCGTCTCCATCGGCGAGTTGAGCGGCGCGGCGACGAGGAAGAGACCCGCGGCGAAGGACGCGAGGCGCCAGCCGCTCGCTCGACCTGCTCGTGCGTAGGCGATCGCGGCGATCGCCGCCAGCGCGATGTACGCCGGCTCCCAACTGAAGTCCGTCGGGCTCACGCGGCGACGAGTCGCGACGTGCGCGGCCTCGGGCGGAGGAGCACGAACGCGAGCGTGCCGAGCGTGACGAGCTGCTCGGCCATCATCACGATGCCGGCGAGCTGCTGGTCGGTCCGACCCGGATACGCGGGATACAGCGGGTGGAAGCTGAAGATGAGCACGTCGGCGAGTATCTGGCCGCACGTGAACATCGCGGTGGCGAGCGCGATGCGGCCGCCGACCGTCAGTCGCCTGTGCGAGCCCGGATCGACGAGGAGCGTCCAGACGAGGAATCCCGCGACCACCCAGCACGCGTGCTCGAAGTAGTGCACCGAGTCGTGGCGCAACGCGAGGTCGTACAGATACGGGACGTGCCAGACCGCGAGGTTCGCCGCCCACAAGCCAAAGGCGACGCGCGGCTGCAGCAGCGTCGAGAGGACGGCGCGCACGCGCGCGTCGCGCGCGAGCGGCGCGAGCACGCCCACCGGGAGCAGGAACACGCGCAGCGGCCCACGCACGGCGACGGTCATGAGCGCGGGCGCAAGGTCGCCGATGAGCACGTGCTGGAGCATGTGCACCGATAGGTACTTCTCCTCGCCGAGCCGGTCGATCGGGCCGAGGAGGGCGACGAGCGTCACGGCGAGCCCGAGCCCGAATAGCGCGACGCGATCCCAGCCGGCGAGATCCGCGCGCCCGCGCCGGCGCAAACGCACGACAGCCTGAACGAAGAGCAGCGCCCCGACCGCCGCGAACGCGACGGGTGCCATTACAACCCCAGGAGCTTCGCGATCACCATGCGCTGCACCTCGTTCGTGCCTTCCCCGATCTCGAGGATCTTCTGGTCACGGTACAGGCGCGAGATGGCGAACTCGTCCATGAAGCCGTAGCCGCCGTGGATCTGGAGCGCAGCGTTCGCGGCGCGGTTGGAGAGCAGCCCTGTGTAGAGCTTCGCCTGCGCGGCCGCGAGCGCGAACGGCTTCCCCTCGTCCTTCAGCCAGGCGGCGCGCTGGACGAGCGCGCGGCCCGCGTCGATCTCGGTCGACATGTCCGCGAGCGCGAACTGCACCGACTGGAAGTCCGAGATCGGCTTGCCGAACTGCCTCCGCTCCTTCGAGTACGCGAGCGCGAGGTCGTACGCGCCCTGCGCGAGCCCGACGCCCATCGCCGCGACCGAGATGCGGCCGCCGTCGAGGATCTCGAGGAACTGGTGGAAGCCCTTGCCGCGCTCGCCGAGAAGGTTCCCCTCCGGCACGGCGCAGTCCTGGAAGGAGAGCTCGCGCGTGTCCGACGCGCGCCAGCCGAGCTTGTGCATTGGCGCGGAGATGTCGTAGCCCGGAGTCCCGTTCGGGACGATGACGTTCGAGATCTCGTCCTCGCCCGTGCGCGCCGTGATCGTCACGCACGCGCTGATGTCCGTCCCGGCGTTGGTGATGAACATCTTCGCGCCGTTCACGATCCACT
>DASYFU010000025.1:0-3416 GCA_036498225.1 Gaiellaceae bacterium
CGCCACCAGAAGAGCGCGAAGGCGCCGCCCATGAAGACGAGGGCGAGCGCAAGGCGGCCGGCGAGCGATTTCGGCGGACGGATCCGCTTCACGCTGCGGCGGCCTCGTAGATCTCCACGAGCCGGGTTGCGATCGCGTCCCACGCATAGCGCTGCTGCATCAGCTCGCGGCCGGCGGCGCCCATCGCCGCGCGGTGCGGCTCGTCGGCGAGCAACGAGACGACGGCGTCAACGAGTGCATCGACGTCGCCGGGCGGGAACGCCACGGAGGTCTCCGGCGTCATCACGTCACGGTATCCGGAGATGTCGGACGCCACCACGGGCGTTGCGGCGGCGAGCGGCCTCGTCAGCACCATCCCGAAGCTCTCTCCGCCGAGCGATGGCGCGACGAGCGCCTTCGCTCGGAGCAACTCGGCGGTGAAGACGTCCTGATCGAGGAAACCGAGCACCTCGACGCCGTCGTCGGAAACGCCGAGACGACGCATGAGCAGGCGCACGCGCAGCGGATCTGCGCCGATGACACGTAGCTCTGCGCCCGTGCGCCGGCGGATCTCCGGCCACGCGCGCAGCAGGACGTGCAGGCCCTTGCGCTGTTCGTGGCGCCCTGCGAACACGATGCGGTTCTCGCGACCGGCGGGATCGGCCGCCGGAGGGATGAGCACCCCGTTCGGAACGATCTCGTAGTCGCCGCCCAGCCATCGCTGCGCGGACGCGCGCGCGCTCTCCGAGACGGCGATGCGGCGGTCGAGCCGTTCGGCGAGGAATCCCCACACGCCTTTCGCGATGCGCATCCAGCCGAGTTCGCCGCTGGCGTGGAAGGTTCCGACCATCGGGCCGGTGAACGTTGCGAGCGCGGCGATGCACGGCGTCGGCGTCATCGGCTCGTGCAGGTGGAGCACGTCGAAGTGCTCCTGCGCGAGAACTTCCCGGACGCGGAGAACCGAGCGCGGGCTGAGGATGATGTTCGGGAGCGACCCGTTCGCCGGAACGATGACCGAGCGGCCGATCGGGATGACGTCGTCGGGCGGCGGCCCAGGGCGCCCGTGCCGCGGATGCAGCGCGCGCGTGAACTGACCGGGCGGGTCGTTGCCCATGATCGTCCTGACGTCGTGGCCGAGGCGTCGAAGCGCCTCCGACTGGAGCTCCGCATGCTCGACGACGGCGCCCCAGAACGACCACGAGTACGGAACCACGATGCCCACCTTCATGCGGTCATTATCGTCGGCGAACCGTGCGCCTCCGCTCGAGTCACGACCGGGAGATCCTGCGGCTCGCGCTGCCGGCGCTCGGCGCGCTCGCCGCAGAGCCGCTCTACGTCCTCGCCGACACCGCGATCGTCGGCCACCTCGGCCGGCCGCAGATCGCGGCGCTCGGCCTGGCGGGGACCGTCCTCTCGGGGATGTTCACGATCTTCAACTTCCTCACGTACGGGACGACGGCGGTCGTCGCGCGGGCGACCGGCGCGGGGCAGCACGAGCGCGCCGCGCGTCTGGCGGCCCAGGCCTTGTGGGTGTCGCTCGCGATCGGTTTCACGCTGCTCGTCGTGTGCGAGGCGGCCGGCGCGCCGCTGTTGCGCGCCCTCGGCGGCCACGGGCAGTCGGGCCACGACGCGCTCGTGTATTTCCGCATCGCGGCGGTGGGCTTGCCCGCGGCGCTCATCGCACTCGGCGGGCAGGGCTACATGCGCGGGGTCTCGAACCTCCGGCGTCCGCTCGAGATCGTCGTCGTCGCGAACGTCGTCAACATCGTCCTTGAGCTCGTGTTCGTGTACGGGCTGCACTGGGGGATCGCCGGTTCGGCGGCCGGGACGGCGATCGCGCAGGCGGGGATGGGAGTCGCGTTCGCGCGCGAGCTCCTGCGCCCGCGCGCGGCGTCGCGCAGGCCGAGCCTCGACCAGATGCGGCCGATGGTGCGTGTCGGCTGGCAGATCTTCGTGCGCACGACCGCGCTGTATGCATCGTTCCTCGTCGCGGCGTCGGTGCTCGCACGCATGGGCGACGCCGAGCTCGGCGCGCACCAGATCGCGTTCGAGCTGTTCATCTTCCTGGCGCTGCTGCTCGACGCGATCGCGATCGCCGGCCAGGTGATCGTCGGCCGGATGCTCGGCGCCGGCGATGCGGAGGGAGCGCATGCTGCCGCGCTGCGCATGATCGCCTGGTCGGTCGTCGTCGGCGGCGCGTTCGCAGTCGTGTTGCTTCCGCTCTCGCTCGTGATTCCGCGCGCGTTCACGAGCGACCCCACCGTGCTTGCGCAGGCCGCGAAGCTGTGGCCGTTTTTCGCGCTCATGCAGCCGCTCGGAGGAGCGGTCTTCGCGCTCGACGGGATCCTCATCGGCGCGAGCGACACGGCGTACCTCATGTGGTCGATGCTCGCCGCGAGCGCGGTGTTCATCGTCGTCGCGGCGCTGTCGCTCGCGCTCCACTGGGGGATCGTCGGCGTGTGGGCAGGGCTCGACGTGCTCATCGCCGCGCGGCTCGTACTGCTCAGCGTGCGGTTCGCCGGGCGCCGCTGGGCCGTCGTCGGCTACGCCTGAGCAGGAGCCAGCTCCTCGCACTCACGTCGTTATGCTCGCACGATGGAAGGCCTCGCCGAGCTACACACGCACCTGGGCGGCTCGGTCTCGTCCGACATCCTCTGGACGCTCGCGCACGAGCAGGGCATCGCGCTCCCGGTGAAGGACTACTGGGACTTCGACCGCCTTGTGACCGTCAGCGATCCGCGCGGCGTCCCCGACCTCGACGCGCTCGACCAGATCTACCACTGGACGGAGCTCATCCAGTCCAGCCCGATCGCGGTCGAGACGTCCGTGCACGCGGCGATCGGCGGCGCATATCGCTCCCAGGGGATCACGACGCTCGAGCTGCGCTTCAACCCGATGAAGCGAAACCGCGGCGGCGAGCGCGACCTCGACCACATCATCCTGGCGGCGATCCACGGCCTCGACCTCGCCTCGCTCGAGTACCCGCAGGTGCGCGCCGGACTGATCCTGATGATGGACCGCACGTTCACCGCCGAGCAGAACACGGTGATCGTCGAGAAGGCGATCCGCTACGCACCACGCGGCATCGTCGGCGTCGACATCGCCGGCCCCCGCCCGGGCGGCGCCCGCTACGACTACACGCAGATCCGCGAGCAGGTCGAGACCGCCCGCGAAGCGGGCCTCGGCGTGACGATCCACGTGGGCGAGGAGGGCGGCGAGCACGGGATCGCCGAGCTGCACGAGGTCCTCGACGTCCTCAAACCGGACCGGATCGGCCACGGCATCCTCGCCGCCGGCGATCCCGGGCTCATGGACGACCTGCGCGAGGCCGGCACCGTGCTCGAGATCTGCCCCACCTCGAACTTGCTGACGAAGGCTCTGCCGGACACCGACGCGGTGCGCGCGACATTCCGCGCGTTCCTCGAGCACGGCGTCGC
>DASYFU010000026.1:0-1732 GCA_036498225.1 Gaiellaceae bacterium
CGCGTTCTCCTCGTCGACGATCACCCGATGTTCGTCGAGGCCCTCCGAGCCCTGCTCGACACCGACGACCGCGTCCACGTGATCGCGACGACGGACAACGGCGCGAACGCGGTCGAGCTCGCCGGGACGGAACAGCCGGACGTCGTGCTCGTCGACCTGACGCTGCCGGGCCTCGACGGGCTTGCGACGACGCGGCTTCTGATCGCGAGCCATCCGGGTCTACGCGTCGTCGTGCTGAGCGGAAACACGGGCGAAGCGGAGGCACAGGCCGCGCTCGACGCGGGTGCGACGTGCTTCCTGCTCAAGGGCGGCCTGCACGAAGAGATCGCCGACGCGATCGTCGACGCGCATCTAGCGGCGTAGCTCGGCGAGGCACGCGCGAAGCCCTTGGCGCCAGTGCGGCAGACGCGGCGCATCCGGCCGCTCGCTCCGCAGCACCGAATAGGCGGGCCGCACCGCAGGACGTCCGAGCTCCGCCGTCGTGATCGTGCGTACACGGCAGTCGAGGCCGGCCTCCTCGAGGATCGCCTCGGCGAACTCCGCCCACGTGCAGTCGCCTTCGCCGGCCAGATGCCAGATCCCCGTCGGGCGCTCGACGAGCTCGTGCACCGCCGCCGCGAGATGGCCGACGTACGTCGGTGCGCCGCGCTGGTCTCCGACGACCGCAACCTCGTCCCGCTCGGCGCCGAGCTCGAGCATCGTGCGCACGAAGTTCTTACCCGTCGGCCCGAAGAGCCACGAGGACCGCACGATCCACGCGCCCTCGCCGGCGGCGCCTTCGGCGTTCAGCTTCGTGCGGGCGTAGGCGGAGAGCGGGTTCGGCGCGTCGGACTCGACGTACGGCGTGCGCTTGCGCCCGTCGAAGACGTAGTCGGTCGAGAACGTGACGAGCGGCGCGCCGATCTCGGCCGCATGCTGCGTCCCGCCGACATTCACCGCCGCGGCCTCCTGCGGATCGGCCTCCGCGCCGTCGACGTCGGTCCACGCCGCCGTGTGCAGGACGAGGTCGACCGGCCCGAGATCGGGCGCCGGTTGCGTCACGTCCCACGCCTCGCGCGGCAGCGCAACCGCGCCGGGAAACGCTTCGACCAGAGCGGAGCCGAGCTGCCCGCCCGCGCCGGTTACGACGACGCGTCGCGTGCCGACAGGATCGGCGATGACGTGCTCCAGAGGTGCCGGACGCGCTCGTCGTCCCAGGGCAGGCTGTTTTCGTCGGGATCCGCGGCGTCGTATTCCTCGGTGACGAGATACATGAACAAACAGTCGGTCAGCGCCTCGTAGCCGTGCGCGTGGATGCCGGGCACATAGATCGCAACCGGGTTGGCGTCGCCGACGTCTTCCGTGAACGTCGCGCCCGTCGTGCGGTCGAGCACGACGATGCGCACGGTGCCGGCGAGGCAGACGAACACGTCGTCCTGGCCGCGCTCGTGGTAGTGCAGGCCGCGGATGACGCCTGCGCGCGAACGCGAGAGGTTCGCCTGCTTGAACGGCTTCGGGAGCGCACTCGCGCGCACGAGCTCGGCGAACCAGCCTCGTTCGTCCTCGTGGAGCGCGAGCGGCAGCCGCTTGACGCCGTCGATCATTTGTTCACGCCGTTGCGACGCACGAAGTCGTTGACCTCGTAGTAGGCGTCGATCGACTCGCCCGCGTCGCCCCAGAAGCCGTCGACGACGTCCGCCTGCATCTGCCCGTCGCCGACGTACCAGTTGTTGACGTCGGTGATCTCGAGCTC
>DASYFU010000027.1:0-12720 GCA_036498225.1 Gaiellaceae bacterium
GAGCCGAGGCAGAAGCGGCGCAGCGTGTCGTAGAGGAGCGGCGATCTCATGGACCTCCTGCTTACGACCTCGGCTCGGCTCCTCCTCTCTGGCAGGTCGGGCACCAGTAGGCGACGCGGGCGCCGTCGCCCTGCGCGTGCGCTCGGATCGGCGTCCCGCAGCGGCGGCAGGCCCGGCCGGTGCGGCGGTAGACGCGGCGGAGCGGGCGCGCGCCGTTCACCGACGCCGCCATGAGCCGGTGCGCCGCCTCAAGCGTCGCGCGGAGATCGGTGTCTGACACCGTCTGGATGGGGCTCCAGGGCGAGAGCCGCGCCTCCCACAGCGCCTCGGCGCGCCAGATGTTCCCGATGCCGGCGACGAGACGCTGGTCGAGGAGCGCGTCGCCGATCTGGCGCGCGGGCTGCGCCCGGAGCCGCACGACCATGGCATCGTAGTCGGGCTCCGCGTCGAGGATGTCGGCACCGGTCGCGAGCGGCTTGTCGAGCTCCAGGACTGGCCCGTTCCAGAGGACGCCCTCGTGCTCGTCGCCCCGGAGGACGAGCCAGGGGAGCCCGGCCCGGGCGGCGCCGCGCGGGACGACGCGCCAACGTCCGGACATGCGCAAGTGGCTCCGGAGCACGTGGCCGCCCTCGAACCGGAGCAGGAGGTTCTTGCCGACGGCGGCCACCGATTCGAGCACGAGCCCGTCCAGCCGCTCGGCGAGCTGCTTCGCGGCGGCGCGCGGATGCGGGGTCTCGACGCCGACCTTTTGACCGACGAGCACCTGCAGCCGCAGTGCCGCCCGGTGGAGCGAATCGCCTTCGGGCACGACATCAGCCTACGATTTGGCCATGACCCGCCGGTTCATCGGCGTGCGGTGGTGGCTCGGGGCGGCATTCGCGGTCGTCGCCGCCACGTCGACGGCGATCGTCGTCTCCCAGTTCTCGACTCGCTCGGAGAACACGTTCAGAAGCCAGGCGGAGCAACTCGCGCTCACCGACGCGCGCCTCGCGGCCAGGCGCGCGACGCCCGCAAACCTCCACAGGCTCGCAAAGCAGATGAACGTCAGCCTGCGCATCGTGGCCGCGCCGTCCACCGGCGTGAAGGTCACCGGAAGCTCGGACGGTCGCACGTTCGTCGCCTCCGTCCCCTATCGCGGCGAGACGCTCGTCGCGACGAGCATCCGGCCGGACGTCGCCGCCGCGCTCAGCACCATCAACGGCGAAGTCCTGCGGGCAGGCGTCATCGCAGGCGTCGTCGGCGTCGTCGTCGGCCTGTTGCTCGCGCAGCTGATCGCGCTGCGGCTGCGCAGGCTCTCGAACGCAGCGGAGGCGCTCGCGCACGGCGACTTCGAGACGCCGCTGCGCTACCGCTTCCCGGACGAGTTCGGCGCGCTCACCTACAACTTCGAGCGCATGCGGCGACAGCTCCGACGCTCGTTCCGTCACATCGAGGGCGAGCGAGACCGGCTGCGCATGCTGCTCGAGCGGCTGCACGAGGGCGTCGTCACCGTCGACCAGCATCTCGCGGTGCACTTCGCGAACAACGAGGCGCGCCGCCTGCTCGGCGTGCGCCTCGCCGAGGGCGACCAGCTGCCGGAGCCGTGGGACGGCTTCTCGCTGCGCGCGTTCGTCGAGCAGCTCTTCGATCCGGACGCGTCGCTCGCCCAGGCGCACGTGCGGCCCGGCGAGGAGCGCGCGCTCGGCCTCGTCGGCATCCCGGCGCAACCCGAGGGCGACACCGTGCTCATCGTGCTCGACGACCTGACCGAGCAGGAGCGGCGCGAGCTCGCCGCGCGCGAGTTCGTGTCGAACGCGGCCCACGAGCTGCGCACGCCGCTGACGACGATCATCGGCGCGGTCGAAGTGCTCCAGGCGGGCGCGAAGGACAATCCCGTCGAGCGCGACCGGTTCCTCGCGCACATCGAACGCGAGGCGGCGCGCCTCGGGCGGCTCGCGCACGCGCTTCTTGCGCTCGCGCGCGCGCACGCGGGACAGGAGAAGCCGCGCCTCGAACCGACCGTCCTCGAGCCGGTGTTGCGCGAGGTGGCCGACGATCTCCGCCCACGCGACGGCGTCGTCGTCGAGGTCGACTGCCCTCCCGGCCTCGCCGCGAACGTGAACCGCGACCTGCTCGAGCAGGCGTTGCACAACCTCGGCGAGAACGCGGCGAAGCACACGCCCTCCGGCCGCGTCGTACTGCGCGCGTACGCGGTGGGCAACGCGGTGCGCGTCGAGGTCGAGGACACGGGCATCGGCATGAGCGGGGAGACACAGCGCCACGTGTTCGACCGGTTCTTCCGCGGCGCCGACCGCGACCCCGAAGGATTCGGCCTCGGCCTCGCGATCGTGCAGCAGGCGGTGCGCAGCCTGGACGGGCGCATCGAGCTCGACTCGGCGCCGGGTGAAGGCACGCGCGTGCGCATCGTGCTCGAACGCGCGCGGGTGCGCGAGCAGGTGCCGGCGTGAGCACCGTCCTCGTCGTCGACGACGATCCCGGCGTGCTCGACGTCGTCGCGTTCACGCTGCGGCGCGAAGGCTTCGACGTCGACGAGGAGACCGACGGCGAGCGCGCGCTCGAAGCGGCGCGGACGCGCGCATACGACATCGTCATCCTCGACGTCATGCTTCCTCAGATGTCGGGCACCGAGGTGTGCCGTGCACTGCGCGCCGAGAGCGACGTGCCGATCGTCATGCTCACCGCGCGCGACGCGGAGCATGACCGTGTGCTCGGGCTCGACGTCGGCGCCGACGACTACGTGACGAAGCCGTTCTCCAGCGCGGAGTTCCTGAGCCGTGTGCGCGCGATTCTTCGCAGGCGCGAGCTCGACCGCGCGAACGGCGGCGCGGCGCTCCGCCTCGGCGGCCTCCACCTCGACCTGGTTCGGCACGAGTTGACGGTCGACGGCGAGCCGGTTCGATTGACGCTGTCCGAGTTCAAGGTGCTCTCGCTGCTGGCGGAGCAGCCGGAGCGAGTCGTCTCCCGCCGCGAGCTCATGCAGCACCTGTGGGCGAGCGACCACGTCGGCGACGAGCACGCGTGCGAGGTGCACGTCTCCAACCTCCGCCGGAAGATCGAGGTCGACCCCACGCGGCCTCAGCGCCTCGTCACCGTTCGCGGGATGGGGTACAAGCTCATACCCGTTTGAAAGCAGGGCCTTCGGGCCATAGAGGAACGGGCTATGACGGTCGGAGGCGGTCCAGGGCGGGTCCAGCAGCTGCTGGCGATTACGGATGCCGCGCTGTCGAACCTCGAGCTCGACGCCCTGCTCGAGGCACTCACCGTCCGTATCTGCGAGATCCTCGGCGTCGACTCGTGCTCGATCGCCGTGCGCGAGGGGAGCGACGAGCGCATGGCCGTCGCTGGCCCGCAGGACGACACGGTCTCGACGTACGTGGTGCGCCTCGGGCTCGGCAACGGAACGTCCGGCGAGTTGCGAGTCGCGACCCGCGAGCCGCACGAGTTCGATACGGAGCTCCTCCACCTCGTTGCCGAGCGCGTGACGATCGCGATCGAGCACGCGCGCCTCTTCGAGTCGGAACGGACGATGCGGAGCCGGTACGAGCGCGTGCAGGCCGTGACCGACGTTGCGCTCCAGCATCTGGAGCTCGAGGACCTCCTGCAGGCGCTCCTCCTCCGGACGCGCGACATCCTCGAGGTGGACACGTGCGCCGTTCTGCTGCTCGACGTCGAGCGAAACGAGCTCGTCGCTCGTGCAGCTGTCGGCATCGAGGAGGAGGTCGAGCAGGGCGTGCGCATTCCGGTCGGCGGCGGCTTCGCCGGGCGCGTGGCCGCCGAGCAGCGGCCCGTGATCCTGCCGGACGTCGACCACGCGCACGTCCTCAATCCGATCCTGCGCCAAAAGGGCATCAAGTCGATGCTCGGCGTCCCGCTCATCGTGCGCAACCTCGTGATCGGGGTGCTTCACGTCGGGACGCTCACGCTTTACGACTTCGACGAGGACGACGTCGCGCTGCTCCAACTCGTCGCCGAGCGCGCGGCGCTCGCGATCGAGAAGGCGCGCGTGCATCAGGAGATGGTGCGGCTCGACCAGATGAAGCTGAACTTCGTCGCGATCGCGTCGCACGAGTTGCGGACTCCCGCGACGAGCGTGTACGGGTTGCTGACGACGCTGCGCGCGCGGGGCGACCAGCTCGAGCCGAAGGTGCGTGCGGAGCTGGAGGAGACGGCGTGGTTTCAGAGCGACCGGCTGCGCAGGCTCATCGAGCAGCTGCTCGATCTCTCGCGGCTCGATGCGCGTTCGATCGAGGTGCAGCCGCAGGCGATCGTCCTCGAGCGGACGCTCGCCGAGATCGTCAGCGGGAGCAAGGACGTCATCGTCGACGTCGATCCCGCACTCGCTGTCGTCGCCGATCCGCTCGTCATCGAGCGGGTGGTGACGAACCTCATCGCGAACGCGCGGCAGCACGGCGAGCCGCCCGTGCGCGTGACCGCGGAGGCGCACGACCGGCACTTCCGCGTCACGGTGAGCGACCAGGGCGGCGGCGTTCCGGAGAATCTCCTGCCGCGGCTCTTCGAGCGGTTCGAGCACGGCGGCGGCAGCGGCACGGGGCTGGGCCTCGCGATCGCGAAGGCGTACGCAAACGCGCACGGCGGCGACCTGACGTACCAGCCGGGCCCCTGGGGCACGCGGTTCGAGCTCGTCCTGCCCCGCGGCTAGGCCAACGCGGACACGACCGGTGCCAGGTACCGATACGTCGGTGTCACGACACTGTCAAACGGCCGGTACGTAGTACGCAAACGTCAGTGTCACGGCTTATGCGCGGAGGACGGCTCGGCGTGGGCCCGCGAGGAAACCGGCCTCGATCAGGAGCGGCATCACCATCGTGTCGGCCACGGGCTCGCCGTCGAAGCGCTCCACCGCGAGGCGTTTTGCACCACCGCGCTTGACCTGGGCGACGAGCGCGGCGAGGGCGACGCGCAGCCACTCCTCGTCCGGCTCGCGCAAGGGGACGAGCGAACGGCCGCCGCGCTCGACGAAGAGCGCCGCCTCGCCGCCGAGCAGGACGACCTGCGCGCCGGCCACACGCGCCGCGCGCGCCGCGCGCTTCGGCCAGGGAAGCCCGGCACCGTATGGCTGCGCGGGATCTGCGGCTGCGAGCACCAGCGCCTCCGGCTCGTCGCCCTCGCGCGGCCGCAACTCGCGCAGCCGCTCCACCGCTCCGCCGAGCGCGAACTGCGCGCCGCCGAGGCCCTCGACGAAGTAGCCGCGCCGGCACGTCCCGAGCGTCTCGAGGTCGCGCAGCTGCTGATAGACCGCGCCGTAGCCTCCCGCGATGCCTTCGCCGCGCACACCGTCGCGCGTGACGATGCCCTGCCGCTCGAGCAAGAGCTCCGCGAGCGCGCGCCGGTCGGGCTCGCCGGCGAAGAGGCCGGCCGCGAGCGACCAGCGGCCTTGCGTCGCCGTCGCGGCGGCGGCGCGGGTGCGGGAGAAGCGCCTTTCGTGACGCTTTCGTTTGGGTACTAGGTACCGGCCTGTGGCCCGGAGAGGCTGCCACGCGTCGTTGGTCACCTCGCCCGCCCAGACGAGGTCCCACACGGCGGGGAGAAGCTCTTCGCTGCCGAAGTCGCTCCAGAAGAGCGCGCCGCCGGTGAGGGCCGCGCGGATCGTGTCGTGCTCCGGCTCGTCCGGCGACGGTGCGGCCGACGGGCGTCCGAGCAGCGGCGCGTCGTCGCGGAAGAACACGGCGACGCGGTCGAGCCCGGCGCCGACCCAGATGAGCTCTCCCGACGCGCACAGCTGGTCGAGTTGCTCCGGCCGGTACTCGGGCACGCGGCGCGGCAGCACCTCCGACTCCCACAGCGACACCGGCAGCGGCAGCGCCTGCAACGGGACGAGCGCCTCGCGCAGCGACGCGCGCCGGTCGATCCCGTGCCAGCTCGGCAGGAAGCGGCCGAAGGCCGCCTGCTCCGTCGGCTCCACCTCGCGGCGCAGCGCGGCGAGCGACGCGCGCCGCAACCGCCGCAGCACGTCGGGATCGCACCACTCGCGCTCCGTCCCGCCGGGACGCAGCTCGCCGCGCACGAGCTGATCCTCGCGCTCGAGCGCGCGCAGCTCCTCCTCGACGTCGACGCCGAACGCCTCGTTCGCCTGCGCCGTCGTGAACGGCCCGCGCCCGCGGGCGAACCGCCGCACGAGCTGTTGTAGCGAATCCGTTCCGCCGCCGAGGAACGCCTCCGGCAATCCCGACGGAGGCATGACGCCGAGCGCATCGCGGTAGCGCCCCGCGTCCTCCGCCGCCGCGAGCGCGTCGCCGAACCGGAAGGCACGCCGCTCGCGCACGAGCGTCTCGGCGAAGCCCGCGTCGAACTCGAACTGGTGCCCGCGCAGCCGCAGCAGGTCGTGCAGCTCGTCGGCATTGCGCGGCTTCGGCCGCAGCGACGCCTCGACCTCGGCCAGCGCATCCACGTCGATGAGCTCGCGAAGCTCCTCCTGGCCGAGCAGCTCCTTCAGCAGCTCGCGGTCGAGCGACAGCGCCTGGGCGCGGCGCTCCGCAGGCGGCGTGTCGTCCTCGTACATATACGTCGCGATGTAGTCGAACAGGAGCGACGCCGCGAACGGCGACGCGCTCGCCGTCTCGACGTCGACGAGATCGATCTCACGCGTGTGCAGCCCGTGCAGCAGCTTCTTCAGCGCCGGAAGATCAAAGACATCCTGCAGGCACTCGCGATAGGTCTCGAGGACGATCGGGAAGCTCGCGTACTTGCGCGCGACCTGCAGCAGTCCCTGCGCCTTCAGCCGCTGCTGCCACAACGGCGTGCGCTCGCCCGCCCGTCGCCGCGGGATGAGCAGCGCACGCGCAGCGTTCTCCCGGAAGCGCGCACCGAAGAGCGCCGTCTGCCCCACCTCGGCGATGACGAGCTCGTCCAGCTCGTCCGGCGACAGCAACAGCTGATCCGTCCCCGGCGGCGCATCCGCGTCCGGGAGATGGAACGCGATCCCGTCGTCCGACCAGATCGACTGCACCTCGATCCCCATCGACTCGCGCAGCCGCGCCGCGACCGCCATCGCCCACGGCGCATGTACGCGGCCGCCGAACGGCGTGAGGATGCAGATGCGCCAGTCGCCGATCTCGTCGCGGAACCGCTCGACGACGACCGTGCGGTCGGACGGGACGACACCCGTCGCGCGCTCCTGCTCGCGCAGGTACTCGATCAAGTTCCACGCTGCGCGCTCGTCGAGATCCGGGATCGCCGGCTCGTGCTTCGCAAGCAGCTCGCGAGAGAACTTGCCGATCGCCGCCCCGAGCTCGTACGGACGCCCGACGCCTTCGCCCTTCCAGAACGGCACCGCGCCCGGAACGCCCGGCGCCGGCGACACGAGCACGCGGTCGCGCGTGATCTCGTCGATGCGCCACGACGACGCGCCGAGCACGATCACCTGGCCGGCACGCGCCTCGTACACCATCTCCTCGTCCAGCTCGCCGACGCGGCCGCCGCCGTCGGTGACGAAGACGCCGAAGAGCCCACGATCGGGGATCGTTCCCGCGTTCGTCACCGCGAGGCGCCGCGCTCCCTCGCGGCCGCGGATGACGCCGGCCGTGCGATCCCAGACGATGCGCGGGCGAAGCTCGGCGAACTCGTCCGACGGATAGCGCCCGGCGAGCATGTCGAGCACGTTCTCGAGCTGCGCTCGCGAAAGATCGGCGAACGGATAGGCGCGGCGCACGAGCGTGTGCAGCTCCGCCACCTCGATCTCCTCGTCCGCGCAGATCGCCACGATCTGTTGCGCGAGCACGTCCAGTGGGTTTCGCGGGATCTGCGTCTCCTCGATCGCGCCCGCGCGCATCCGCTGCGCGACGACGGCCGACTCGAGCAGGTCGGCGCGGAACTTCGGGAAGATGCGGCCCTTCGAGACCGCGTCGAGCGTGTGTCCCGCGCGCCCGATGCGCTGCAGTCCGCGCGCGACCGACTTCGGCGACTCGACCTGGATGACGAGGTCGACGGCGCCCATGTCGATGCCGAGCTCGAGCGACGACGTCGCGACGAGGCACGGGATGCGCCCAGCCTTCAGATCCTCCTCGATGATCACGCGCTGCTCGCGCGCGAGCGACCCGTGGTGCGCGCGCGCAACCTCTTCCTCCGCAAGCTCGTTCAGACGCAGCGCGAGCCGTTCCGCCAGGCGGCGGTTGTTGACGAACACGATCGTCGAACGGTGCGCGCGGACGAGCTCGAGCATCGCCGGGTAGATGGAGGGCCAGATCGAGCTCTGCTCCACCGGCTCGCGCATGTCGTCGAGCGGAACGACGACCTCGAGGTCGAGCTCCTTCGCGACGCCCGCGTCGACGAGCTCGATCGGACGGCCGCCGGCGACGAACCGGCCGATCTCCTCGAGCGGGCGCTGCGTCGCGGACAAACCGACGCGCTGGAAGCCGCCCGTCAGGCGCTCGAGCCGTTCGAGCGAGAGTGCGAGGTGCGCGCCGCGTTTCGTGCCCGCCACCGCGTGCACCTCGTCGACGATCACCGTCTCGACGCTGCGCAGGAGCTCGCGCGCCTGCGACGTGAGCATGAGGAAGAGCGACTCCGGCGTCGTGATGAGGATGTCCGGCGCATCGCGGAGCATCGCCGCGCGCTCTTTCTGCGGCGTGTCCCCCGTGCGCACGGCGACGCGCAGCTTCGACTGCAGGCCTGCGAGAGGGCCGCGCAGGTTGCGCTCGACGTCGTAGTTCAGCGCCTTCAGCGGCGAGACATAGAGAACGCGCAGTCCGGCGGCAGGCGCCGGCGTCAGCTTGTCGATCGCGTACAGGAACGCCGCGAGCGTCTTCCCCGAACCGGTCGGCGCCTGGATGAGCGTGTGCTTGCCCGACGCGATGGCGGGCCAGCCCTTCGCCTGCGCAGGCGTCGGAGCCTTGAACTCCCGCTCGAACCAGGCCCGCGTCTCCGGGCTGAAGACGGCGAGCGAGTCCATTTCCTGAGCCTAGCGGGCTAGGATCGGCCAATGGCGGCTCCCGACCGGCTCTGGTTCACCGAGAACGACGACGCCAACAGGCTTCTCGCCGACGATCCCTTCGCGCTCCTCGTCGGGTTCGCGCTCGACCAGCAGATCACGGTGCAGCAGGCCTTCCAGGGCCCGCTGCGGATCAAGCAGCGGCTCGGCACCATCGACCCGAAGACGCTCGCGACGGCCGACCTCGAGCCGGCGTTCCGTGAGAAGCCGGCCGTGCACCGCTTCCCGGGGACGATGGCGGCGCGCGTCCAGGATCTCGCCCGCTTCATCACCGACGAGTACGGCGGCGACGCGTCGCGCGTGTGGCGCGATGCGAAGGATGGCGCCGACCTGAAGAAACGACTGGCGGCCCTGCCCGGCTTCGGCGACATGAAAGTGCGGAGCATGACGGCCGTCCTCGCGAAGCGGTTCGGCGTCGGCGTCGCGAAAGAGGTCGCACCGGATCATCCAACCCTGGGCGACGTCGACTCGGCGCAATCGCTGCTCGACTACCAAGCCGCCAAGCGCGAGTACAAGCGATCGAAGTCCGCACACTGACCGACGGCGGCCAGCCGGCCGCGGAGACTGCGCAGGCGCTGGCGGCGTTCATCGCCGCCGCGCAGCACTCTCTCGACATCGCCGTCTACGACCTCCACCTGCCGGACGATCTCGCCGCGACCGTCGGCGGCGCCTTGCGCGATGCGAACACGCGCGGCGTCGCAGTCCGGCTCGCGTACAACGTCGACCACCCGAAGAACGTGCCGGTGCCGCCGCCGCCGAGCACCGATCCGGACTTGATGGCATCGCTGCCGTTCCCGACCGCGGCGATCCCGGGCGTCCCCGATCTGATGCACCAGAAGTACATCGTCCGCGACGGAGCGTCTCTCTGGACGGGCTCGACGAACTGGACCGCCGATTCGTGGACGCGCGAGGAGAACGTCATCGTCACGATCGACTCGCCGGAGCTCTCCGCACGGTACGCAGCCGACTTCGAGCAGCTGTGGACGCGGCGCGACGTCCAGCACAGCGGCAAGGTCGACACGTCGCCGCTGTCGGTTGCCGGCACGATCGTGCGGCCGTGGTTCTGCCCTGGCCGCGGCGAGCAGCTCGCGCATCGCATTGCAAAGGCGATCGGCACGGCCACGACGCGCGTCCGCATCGCGTCACCGGTCCTGTCATCGGCGCCGATCCTGGCGACGCTCGCCCAGGTGGTCACGGACGGGAAGGTGGATGTCGCAGGCGTCGTCGACCGCACGCAGGTGCTCGAGGTGATCCGGCAGTGGCACGCGAACGGCAACGCGTCGTGGAAGGAGCCGCTCCTGCGCACGGCGCTCACGCGCGCGCCCTTCGTCGGAAAGAACTCGACGCCGTACGCTCCCGGGTCCGTGCACGACTACATGCATGCCAAGGTCACGGTCGCGGACGACATCGCCTTCGTCGGGAGCTTCAACCTCTCGCATTCGGGCGAGCTGAACGCGGAGAACGTCCTCGAGATCGCCGATGCCGGCATCGCGAATCAGCTCGCGGCATTCGTCGACACGGTGCGCGCGCGCTATCCGGCGATGAGCCTCACGTGAGGGACGCACTGATCGGCCGCAGGTACGTCATCGGCGCGTTCTCGGTCGTCGCGATGCTGATCACGTTCGGCATCTCGCTCGCCACCGACTCGAGCCAGCTCCTCGGCGCCATCATGTACGCGCCCTGGGTGATGCTGATCGGGGTCGACATCGGCCTCGTGGCAGGGCTCGCCTCCGGCGTCGCAGCGGGCGGCCTCTGGCTCGTCGGAACGCACGCCGACGCGGTGCACCCGACCACGTCGCAATCCATCGCTCGTTTCGCCGTCCTGGCCGTGCTCGGATTCGGATCGGCGTTCGTCGGCAACCTGCTGCGAACGAGCGAGTCGCGGCGCGCGAGCATGTTCGCGCGGCAGCGCGCGTTGATCGACGCGACCATCGACGGGATCTGCCTCACCGACGTCGACGGCAACATCCTCATCCTCAACGAGCCGCTCATGCGCATGGCGACCGATCTCGGGATGCCGGGAGAGGGCACGGCCACCGAGCAGCTGCTCTCAATCGCCGACAAGCTCGCCGATCCGGAGCGATACACCCAGCGCATGCGCGAGATCGCCAACTCCCCCGGCGAGGCGACGACGGACGAGTTCGAGCTCCAGGGCACGGGCCGCGTCTTCCGCGGGTACACGTCGCCGGTGAGCGACCGGCGCGGCCGCCCGCTCGGCCGCATCTGGACGCTGCGCGAAGTGACCGCCGACAAGGAGCTCGAGCGCATGCGCGACGCGTTCGTCGCGACCGTCTCGCACGAGCTGCGGACGCCGCTCACGTCGATCTCCGGCTTCATCGAGATGCTGCAGGACGAGGAGCACGGAATCGGAGAGAGCGGCAGGACGTACCTCGAGGTGATCCATCGCAGCGCCGACCGGCTGCACCAGCTCGTCGAAGACCTGCTGCTCGTCGCGCAGATCGAGGCGCACCGCGTCGATCTGCGCCGCGAGCCCGTCGACCTCGCGGAGGTGGCGGAGCGGGCGGTCGAAGCCGTGCGGCCGGCCGCGAGTGAGAAACGCGTCCGAGTGGAGATCGATGGAGGTGACGTGCCCACCATCCTCGGAGACGAGCGCCGGATCACGCAGGTCATCGACAACCTGCTCTCGAACGCCGTCAAGTTCAGTCGCGACGGAGGCTCAGTGCGCGTCGAGGTGAAGGGCGACGGAGCGAGCGCGTCGATCGCGGTCGCGGACACGGGGATCGGGATCCCCGCCGACGAGCAGGGTCACGTGTTCTCGCGCTTCTTTCGCGCACAGGCAGCAAGCGACCTCGCCGTGCCGGGCACGGGTCTCGGCCTCGCGATCACGCGCGCGCTCGTCGACCAGCACGGCGGCACGATCGAGCTGGAGAGCCGCGAGGGCGAGGGAACCCGCGTGACCGTGACGCTGCCCGCCGCATGAGGCGCGTCGCGCTCGTCGCGATGCTCGTTCTTGGGCTCGGCGGCGGGTCGGCGCAGGCCCTGCGGCTCCCCGGCGCGCCGAACTGCCCCATCTTCCCGGCGAACAACCCGTGGAACGAGCGCGTCGACACGCTTCCCGTCGCGACGAACTCCGCGCAGATGATTGCCTCGATCGGGCTCGACACGGGCCTCCACCCCGACTTCGGCTCGGGGCTTTACAACGGCCAGCCGATCGGCATCCCGTTCGACGTCGTCTCGAAGACCACGCCCCGCTCACACGTCGCGTTCGACTACGCCGACGAGTCGAATCGCGTCGCGTATCCCATCCCGAAGACGGTGCATATCGAAGGCGGCCGCAACTCGACCGGCGATCGTCACGCGATCCTCGTCGACAAGTCCGCGTGCCGCCTGTACGAGCTGTTCGCGCTGTACCCGACCCCGAGCGGCGGCTGGAAGGCGGGATCCGGCGCGACGTGGAGCCTGCGCTCGAACCACGTGCGCCCGGCCGGGTGGACGTCCGCCGACGCCGCCGGACTGCCGATCTTCCCGGGGCTCGCACGCTACGACGAGGTCGCACGCGGCGTCATCGATCACGCACTGCGGTTCACGGCCGAGCGCACGCGCCGGGCGTACATCTATCCGGCTCGCCATTACGCGTCGTCGTCGGACGACCCGTCACTGCCGCCGATGGGCCTCCGTGTACGGCTGAAGGCGAGCGTCGACATCTCCGGTTTCCCGCGCCAGGCGCGCATGGTGCTCCAGGCGCTGAAGACCTACGGAATGATCCTCGCCGACAACGGCTCGAACTGGTACATCAGCGGCGCCCCGAACCC
>DASYFU010000028.1:0-2835 GCA_036498225.1 Gaiellaceae bacterium
GAGTGCGGCGGACGCGCGCGCTGCTGCGCCTTCCGGCGCCGCCGCCCGCGAGCGCCGCGCCGTCGATCGTTGCACTCGGCGGTGTCGTCGCGCTCCTCGCCGCCGCAGCTGCACAGCCGGCGATTCGCACGCGAACGACCGCGGCCGTTCGCACCGACGCTCAAGCGATGTTCGTGATCGACGTCTCGCGGTCGATGCTCGCCGCCGGCAGCCCGTCCGGCCGCACCCGGCTCGCCCGCGCCGAGAGGGACGCGGTTGCGTTGCGAGCCGCGATCGCCGACGTTCCCTCCGGCGTCGCGACGATGACGGACCGCGTCCTGCCGAGCCTGCTCCCGAGCCCCGACGTCGGCGTCTTCGACCAGACCGTCGAGCATGCCGTCGCGATCGACGCGCCTCCGCCGGGGCAGCAGAGCGTCATCGCGACGTCGCTCGCGGCGCTCGGCGTGCTCGGCACGCAGAACTACTTCCCGCCGCAGGCGAAGAAGCGGCTCGTGGTCGTCCTGACCGACGGTGAGAGCCGTCCCTTCGATCCTCGTCGTGTCGCAGCCCAGCTCGCGACGAGCCCGGGCGCACGCCTCGTGCTCGTCCACGTCTGGAAGACCGGCGAGGCCGTCTATGACGCAGGCAGCCCGGAAGCCGGCTACCACGAGGACCCGGCGTCCGGCGCCGCCCTCGCATCACTGGCCGCCGCGGCCGGAGGGAGCGCGATCGGGGAGGGTCGGCTCGCGGCGGCCGCGCGGGCGGAGCGGGTCGCCGTCGGCACGGGGCCGACGATGCGTGCGGGGAAGACCGAGCGGACACGCACGCTGGCGCCGTGGTTCGCGCTCGGGGCGCTGCTACCGCTGGCGCTGGTGCTGCGCCGGCCGCACCCGCTGCGTCGCAGAAGGGGTGCGGCCGGTCGCGAGCCGGAGAACGAAGGTCAGTCCTTGACCTTGAGCGTCCCGACCATGCCGAGAGAGGCGTGACCGAGGACGTCGCACTGGTATGTGTAGGTCTTCGCCTTGAGCTTGACCGTGAACTTGGCCGACTGATGCGGGCTGAGCAGCTTGCCCGCGCGGACGCCCTGCAGATCGAAGTTGTGTGCGAGCGAGCCGATGTTCTTCTGGACGAACGTGACCGTCCCGCAGTGCACCGGCAGCGGCGACAGCTTGAAGCCGTACTCGTACTCGGTCACCTTCACCGTGGTCGTCTTCGGATGCAGGCAGCCCGCGGCGCTCGCGGCCGATGCCGCGCTCGTGCCGAACAGGGCCGCGATGACGATGGCAGTGGACGCGGCGGCGAGCAAGGCCGCCACGATCGAATTCCTTTTCCTCGGCATTAGAGGCGACGCCTCCCTTTCTCGATAGATAACAGCGTTATACGAGTGTATCCGTTCGTACCTACATACTTGCATGAGCAACCGTCTCTCCGGCTTACGTGACGAGGTTCCGGCGCCAGACGACGATGGCCGCCGCCGCGAGAGCCGCGAGGGCAAGGTAGCGCGCAAGTCCGACCGTGGTGGTGTGGCTCCCGCGTGCGACCTCCTTGCCGGCGCCCAGCATCCGCCGCATCGCTCCCTCCGCGCTCCCGAGGCTCGACGCCGAGTACGCCCCGCCGTGGGTCTGCGCGGCGAGCGTCGAGACGATCTCGGCGGCATGGGGCTCGGCGCGATACGCGGGATCGATCGTTCCGTCCTGCGCGTAGATGTGGTCGGAGGGCGAGCCGATCCTGACGATCACGAGCGAGATCGGGGCGTCCGTCTGCGTCACGAGGCCGCTGAACGGGGCGGCATTCGAGGGCTGCGTGAGCGCCGCCGCCGTCGCTGCCGGGTCATACGGCGCGCTCTCCCCGTCCGTGAGCAGGACGATCAGCCGATGCTTTGCGAGCGGGCCGAAGTATCCCTCCCCGCGGACGAAGGAGAGCGGCCCGAACGAGGTGCCGAGCGTGCCGTACCCGAGGATCGGAGGCGGCGGCTCCTCGATCCCGATCACGCGCTCGACCGTCGAGTCGAACGTGGCGACGTCCGCCGTCGGAAGGAGTTGCGGGAGGATGTCGGTGGTCAGCGTTGCGACGCCGCTCGGGACTTCGGGAATGCCGTTGCGAAGCCGGATGGCCGCAGCCTGGGCCTGTTGCAGCCGCGACGGGGCGTTCGCGCCGGCCGATGCGGCCATCGACCCGGAGACGTCGAACACGAACAGCGCCTGGGCGTCCGTCCGGAAGTGCATGGCGGCCGTTCGCTCGAGCGACGGCTGCGACGCGGCCAGCCCGAGGAGCAGCGGAACGATCGACAGCGCGATGCCGGTGTGGTCGCTCGCCGGCGACGACAGGCCGAGGCGGGCACGCCCGCGCCCGTTGCGGAGCGATGCGAGCGCGAGCCCGGCGAGCGGGACCGCCGTCGCGAGGGCGAGCAGACCGCCGCCGGGTGTGAGGAACGTCAGCGAGAACGCGAGCACTAGAAGCCGCCGCCGGGAGGCAGCGCGTCGCTTCCGCGTCGCTTGTTCGTCGCGCTCGTGCCGGAGCCGGGCACCTTCAGCTGTCCCCCGTGCTTCGCGACGAGCACGCGCATCGCGAGCTCGAGGTTCTCCTTCGCGATCTCGTTCGACGGGTCGACGCGGACCGCGTTCTGGAGATCCGACACCGCCTCGGAGAGGAGCCCGGGATCGGTCCCGGAGCCCGGGTACGCAGAACGGAAGTAGAGGACGGCGAGCAGGTCGTACGCCTGCGATGCGCTCGCCGGGCGCGGATCCTGCGTCACCGTCGTCAGGTCGTGCTCTGCGCCGTTCAAGAGGTCGTACACCCCGGGACCGAGATGGTCGAGCGGGTTGACGAAGTCGTAAACCGACACGAAGTGGGGCA
>DASYFU010000029.1:0-1819 GCA_036498225.1 Gaiellaceae bacterium
CTCCGAGCCTTCGCTCTCTACTTCCAGCTTGCGAACGTTGCCGAACAACAGCACCGGATCCGTCGCAGACGGGCGTACGCAGCAGAAGAGAGGATGGTGCCGGAGTCGCTCGACGAGTCGTTCTCGCGCGTTCCGCCCGACCAAGTGGCCGAGCGCGTTTCGCTGCGGCTCGTTCTGACCGCGCACCCGACAGAGGCGGCGCGCCGGACCGTGCTCGCATCTCACCTTCGGATCGCTGCGCTCCTGGGCGAGCTGGACGACGCGCCGTACCGGCGGGACCCGATCGAACACGAGCTCGCGGCCGAGATCACCGCGCTGTGGCAGACCGACGAGGTGCGATCGCGGCGCCCGCGCGTCGTCGACGAGATCCGCAACGGCCACTGGTTCTTCGAGCAGAGCCTGATCGACGCGGCTGAGCACCTGCTCGCGGACTACCGGCGGCATCTACCGGACGCGCCGTCCCCGCTCCGCTTCGGCACCTGGATCGGCGGCGACGCGGACGGCAACCCGAACGCCGGCGCGGACACGGTGCGGGAGGCTCTCGAGCGCGCCCGCACCCTTCTTCGCCTTCGCTACCGGGACGAGGTGCGCCAGCTCGCGGCGTCGATCGGCGTCTCGTCGCTTCTACAGCCCGTTGATCCGGAGCTCCGCGCATCGATCGAGCGCGACGAGCTCGAGATGCCGGCCTACGCCTCCGAGATCGGGGATCAGAACATCGACGAGCCGTACCGTCGGAAGCTCTCGTTCATGTGGCGGCGCCTCGACGCCGACGCGTACGACTCCGTGGAGGACTTCGCCGCGGATCTGGAGCTGCTCGATCGCAGCCTCCGTGCGCACCGCGGCGCCCGGATCGCCGACGGTGCCCTCGCCTCGCTGCGGCGCCGTGTCGAGATCTTCGGCCTGCACCTCGCGAAGCTCGATGTGCGCGTGCATGCGCGCGAGGCGGAGCAACGCATCCGCGGTCTGCTCGACGGCGTTGCCGCAGCCCGCGCTCGGCATGGCCCTCAGGCACTCGACACCGTGATCGTGTCGGGCACTTCGTCGGCGAGCGACGTTCGTCGGATACACGAGCTGTCGGCGGAGCCGCTCTCGTTTGTACCGCTGTTCGAGTCGGTTGCAGATCTTCGAGCGGCACCGGAGATCTACGAAGAGCTGCTCGACACCATCGGGTGCAGCGAGGTCATGGTCGGCTACTCGGACTCGGCGAAAGACGCCGGGTATCTCGCGGCGCAATGGGCGATCCGCAACGCCCTCGTCGAGCTTGCCACTGTCGCGCGCCGCCGCGGTGCGCAGCTGACCGTCTTCCACGGCCGGGGTGGGAGCGCCGGGCGCGGCGGCGGCCCCACCTACACCGCGATCCTCGCGCAGCCGCAAGGCGAGCCGCCGGGGCGGCTGAAGATCACCGAGCAAGGCGAGACGATTGCCTTCAAGTACGGGCTGCCGGGACTGGCGCAGGCGAATCTCGAATCCGCGCTGGCGGCGACCATCCTCGCTGCGTTTCCCGAGGAGGCCGACGTCGACACCTCGCTCGTCGGCGTTCTCGCCGATCGTTCGCGCACCGTGTATCGCGCGCTCGTCGAGGATCCCGGCTTCATCGACTTCTTCCGCTCGTTCACGCCGGTCGACGAGCTCGCACTGCTGAACATCGGCTCGCGTCCTGCGCGCCGTCCGGAAGCGGCCGACTACCTCGCCTCCCTGCGCGCGATTCCGTGGGTGTTCGCGTGGACGCAGAACCGCTGCGTTCTGCCGTCCTGGTACGGCTGCGGGACGGCGTTCGGCGAGGCCGACGGCGACGAGTTGCGCCTGCTCTACCGCGAAT
>DASYFU010000030.1:0-3641 GCA_036498225.1 Gaiellaceae bacterium
TTCAACGAGGCGCTCGCCCTCGGCGGCCTTCTCGTGCTCATCAGCGCTGTGCTGCTCGTCACCCTCAAATGGCTCGCCTCCTCCTCAACTTCGCTCTTCCGCTTCGCACCTTCGACCTCGAGCTGATGCTTCCGGTCGAGCGCACCGTCGCGCTCGTCGGACCGTCGGGCGCGGGCAAGACGTCGGTGCTGCGCGTCGTCGCGGGCCTGCTGCGACCGGCGCGCGGCGGCGTCTCGCTCAACGGGGTCTCGTGGAACGGCGTGCCGCCCGAGCAGCGCCGCGTCGGCTTCGTGTTCCAGGACTACGCCCTCTTCCCGCACATGAACGTGCGTGCGAACGTCGCCTACGCAGGACCTGTCGGCGACCTGCTCGAACGATTCCGGATCGCGCACCTGGCGGACGCGCGGACGCGCGAGCTGTCCGGCGGAGAGCGTCAGCGCGTCGCGCTCGCTCGTGCACTTGCGCGCGGTCCCGACGTGCTCCTGCTCGATGAGCCGCTCGCAGCGCTCGACGCGCACACGAAGGCCACGGTCAGGAGCGAGCTGCACGAGCTGCTGCGCGAGCTGGAGCTGCCGACGATCCTCGTCACGCACGACTACGAGGACGCCGCGGCGCTCGCGGACGAAGTCGGCGTGCTCGTCGACGGGAAGCTACGGCAGGTCGCCGCGCCGGCGGAGCTCGTCGCGCGGCCGAACGACGCGTTCGTCGCATCGTTCACCGGGGCGAACCTCCTGCGCGGCCGGGCGGCGCGCGGAGAGCTGACGGAGGTCGTGCTCGAGGGCGGCGAGCGCGTCTTCTCCACCGACGACGCGGACGGCGAGGTCGGTGTCGTCGTCTATCCGTGGGAGGTGTCGGTCGCGCGCGAGCACGCGGACGACTCGGCGTTGAACGTCATCCGCGGCGAGGTCGGATCGGTGGTGGAGGTCGGGAACCGCGTGCGCGTCCGCGTCGGCCCGCTTACAGCCGAGGTGACGGCGTCGTCCGCTGAGCGGCTGGGCCTCGCCGGCGGCGGCGTCGCCTACGCGACGTTCAAGGCCACCGGCACGCGCCTCGTCCCCCTGTGACACTTCGGTGACACCGACGTCCGAGTACCTAGTACCGGCCTGTGGAAGTGTCGTGGCCCAGCGAAGGCCGGTACGTAGTACCCGCCTGAAAGTGTCACGAGAGCGTCGCGGGCTAGCGCGGTCGTGCTTCGGGATACCGCTCGAGCCCGTCGTCCGGGAGCGGTTCCCACTCGCACGCGTAGTTCACGAACGTGTGCCACTGCGGACGGATGTCGTGGCCGGGATCGAACAGCCCGAGCCTGACGCTGCCGACCTCGCCCGTCTCGGGAAAGAGGCTCCACAGCGCGCTCCCGCACGCCGAGCAGAAGCACTTCGCCCAGCCGTCCTCCGGCTTGTATGCCCGGACGAGCTCCTCGCCCGCCAGCAGCCGGAACGACCCCGGCGCGAGCCGCGCCTGCGCCGACGCCGCCGTTCCCGTCCGTCGCTGGCACCGCGTGCAATGGCAATACCCGGCGCTCGCCGGTTCGGCCGTCACCTCGAAACGGACGCCGCCGCACATGCAATGACCGGTGTACGGAGGCCCTGCCACCGCCCTTCACGATAATCAACGCGTGCGCACCACTGCGAAGGCCGACTACGCCGTCCGCGCCGCCGTCGAGCTCGCCGCCCACGGCGACGCCCCGGTGAGCGCCGAGCGGATCGCCGAGGCGCAGCAGATCCCGGTCAACTTCCTCGAGAACATCCTCCTCGACCTCCGCCGCGCCGGGATCGTGGAGAGCCGCCGCGGCGCCGCGGGCGGCTACCTGCTCGCGAAGCCGGCGAAGGAGATCGTCGTCGCCGACGTCGTCCGCGCCGTCGAAGGCCCGCTCGCGAGCGTGCGCGGCCTCTCCCCCGACACGCTCGTGTACGAGGGCCCCGCCGAATCGCTGCGCGACGTCTGGGTCGCCCTGCGCTCCGCCGTCCGCTCCGTGCTCGAGCACGTCACCCTCGCCGACATCGCGAGCGGCAAGCTGCCCGCGCACGTGACGAAGCTCACGCGGGAACCGGACGCGTGGGTTCGCCGTCCTCGCTGAACGTCCGCTCGACCCGCGTCCGCACGTACACGATGTCGCCCGCCGCGACCTCGAGCACCTCGGCCTCGTTCCGCGTCAGCTGCACGTGCAGCCGCTCGCCGTCGTCGCGGACGAGGTCGACGCGCACCTCGAAGCCGAGCCGGACGATCCGCTCGACCTGAGCTTCCTGCGCAGGGCCGTTCGGCTCGGGCGTGATCTCGATGTCGTGCGGTCGCACCCACGTGTCGCCGATCCGGTTCACCGGCCCGACGAAGCTCATGACGAACGGATTCGCGGGCTGGTCGTACAGCTCGCGCGGCGGCGCCACCTGCTCGACGCGCGCGTTGTTCATGACGACGACGTTGTCCGCGACCTCGAGCGCCTCCTCCTGGTCGTGCGTTACGAAGATCGTCGTCACGTGCATCTCGTCGTGCAGCCGGAGGAGCCACTCGCGCAGCTCCTTCCGGACGCGCGCGTCGAGCGCGCCGAACGGCTCGTCCAACAGGAGCACCTCCGGCTCGGCCGCGAGCGCGCGCGCAAGCGCCATGCGCTGCCGCTGGCCGCCTGAAAGCTGCGAGGGGTAGCGCTTCCCGAGCCCCTTCAGCTGGACGAGCTCGAGCAGCTCGTTCACCCGCGCCTCGATCTCGGCCTTCGGCCGCCGACGAATGGTCAGCCCGAACGCGATGTTGTCCCACACCGTCATATGCGTGAACGGGGCGTAGTGCTGGAAGACGAAGCCGACGCCGCGCTTCTGGGGCGCAAGCGCGGTCGCCTCCTTTCCGGAGATGAAGACCTCGCCCGCGTCCGGCGTCTCGAGGCCGGCGATGACGCGCAGGAGCGTCGACTTCCCGCTGCCGCTCGGCCCGAGCAGGCCCGTCAGCGAGCCGCTCTCGACCGAGATGGAGACGTCGTCGAGCGCGACGAACTCCCCGAACCGCTTCGTCACGTTACGTGCTTCGATCGCCACGCTTCACCACCGTCATGAGAAGGAGCGTCGTGATCGCGAGCAGCGCGAGCAGCACGGATGCCGCGTATGCGCCCGTCTGGTCGAAGTTCTCATACGACGCCTGAACATACTGCGTGAGAGTCTGCGTCCGCCCCGCGATGCCGCCGGAGACGATGCTGACGGCGCCGAACTCGCCGAGCGAGCGCGCGGTCGTGAGGACGACGCCGTACGCGATCGCCCAACGGATCGCCGGCAGCGTGATGCGCCGGAACGTCGTGAACGCCGACGCGCCCAGCGTGGCCGCCGCCTCTTCCTGCTGCGTCCCGATCTCGCGCAGCACCGGGACGACCTCGCGCACGACGAACGGCAGCGACACGAAGGTCGTGGCGAGCACCATCGCCGGCAGCGCGAACAGCACCTGGACGCCGTGGCCGAGGAGCCAGTGCCCGAACCAGCCGTCGCGCCCGTACAGGAGGTAGAGCGCGAGGCCGACGACGACCGGCGAGAGCGCGAGCGGCAGGTCGACGAACGCATTCAGGAGACCCTTGCCGCGGAAGTCCCCACGCACGATCGCTAGCCCGCAGACGATCCCGAAGACCGTGTTTATCGGCACAGCGATCGCGGTGACGATCAACGTCA
>DASYFU010000031.1:0-9236 GCA_036498225.1 Gaiellaceae bacterium
GCCGTAGAGGATCGCGGCGCCCGCGCACAGGAGCGCGAACAGCACTGCGTGATGCATGAACCAGCTCATCGCTAGAGAGATCTCCTTTGGATGTTCTCCGGTGTCAGACACCAGGCCTGGTGTCTGACACCGGCCTGCACAAAATCAACGCCGGGGACGCCCGGCGCGCGCGGGATCCTATCGGACTAACGGAGTGCGGGCGTAGAAAACCAGCAGGGAACGGGGATCCCGCCGGATCCGGCCCGCGTAGCGCTCGACCGCGTCGACGTACAAGCTCGAGGGGTTGTAGCGGAGGAGCGCCGCCCGCTCGGAGGCAGGGGCGCCGGCCGCCCTCAGGAAGCGCGCCGCGGCGAGGATGGCGGCCTGCGGGTCGTGGACGTCCCCCCGCCCGTACGACGCCCATGTGGCCGGCATGAACTGCATCGGCCCCTGCGCGCCGGCGACGCTCGCCTCCCGCAGCCGGCCGAAGTCGGACTCGACGTAGTTGACGGCCGCGAGTACCTGCCAGGCAACGCCGCTGCGCTGCTGCGCCTCGGCGTAGAAGGAGCGCAGGCGCGCGACGGGAAGCGCCGGGCCGAGGCGGATCGGCGGCCCTTTCGTGTGCGGCGCGAGCCGCAGGAGGTCGCGCCGCGCGGCGACGTCGTCGGCGACGTCGCGCGCGAGGGTGCGTGGGAGCTTTGCAAGGACCCCCCGTTCGAGCCGCGGGTCGCGGGCCATGCGGAGCTCGATGCGTTGCTCCGCATCGGCGGTTTTCACGACCGCGGCAGGAGCGGCTCCGACGCCACGCCACTGCGAGATCCCGCGCTGCAACGCGAGGTCGGCCGCGATGAGCGCCGCCGCGACCGTCAACCGGGGATGCGCTCGCCGGCGGCGACTTGCTCGGCGAAGATCTGCTCCATCGTCCCGCCCTCCGCGTGCCGCGCGATCTGTCGCTCGGCCGCGTTCCGCTCGGGGAGGCCGAGCCACGGCGACGTCCCGAGCTCGTCCGCCACCGGCCGCACCCACTCGAGCAGCTGCTCGAGCCGTGCGCGGGCCGGGATCGACTCGCCGCGATCGAAGTCGATGAGCTCGCCGGAGAGCCCCCAGCGCAGCGCCCGCCACAGGTTCTCCTCCAGCAGGCGGTGCGGATGCGACGGCAGCGGCTCGCCCTCGTCGAGCGCCCGGGCGATCCGCGCCGTGAGCGAGTAACAGAGCGCCACGAGCATGCGCGCCTCTCCCAGCTCGGGCTGCGCATCGCAGATGCGGATCTCGATCGTCGGGAACACGAGGTGCGGGCGCACGCTCCACCAGATCTGCGTGTGCTCGGTGACCGAGCCGGTCGCGTACAGGAAGCGCACGTACGACTCCCACTCGTTCCAGTCGGCGAACGCGTCCGGGATGCCGCAGCGCGGGAACATCCGCGTGAAGATCTCCGTCCTTGTGGAGTGCAGGTGCGTGAACACGCCTTCGGCGAAGGCCGAGCTCGCGGAGTACGCGAGCAGCTCCGGTAGGTAGTTGCGCAGCGCGCTGTTCACGCGCACCGCACGATCCGGCCCGTTGATACCGATGTGCACGTGGAGCCCGAAGGTGTTGTTGCGCCAGACGACGTACCGGAGGAGCTCGTCGTTGCGGCGGTAGTGCGGCGTGTCGATGATCCGTTGCTCCTGCCACGGGCTCCACGGATGCGTCCCGGTGGAGGCGAGGCCGATGCCGAGCGACTCCGTTAGGCTGCGCAGCTGGACGCGTCGCTCGCCGATCTTCTCGGCTGCCTCCGCGAACGTCTCGCAGCGGCCGGTGCGAACCTCGACCTCGGAGGCGATCAACTCGCCGACGAGGTTCGGTTCGAGGTCGGTGCCCTTCGCGGCCGCCTGCACCTCTTCGAAGCGGTTGACGAGGTCGAGCGTCGCGGGATCGAGGAGCTGGAACTCCTCCTCGACCGCGACCGTGAAGTCCGGAACCTCCTCGAAGCCGGCCTTCGACGCCGCGAGGAGCTCCTCGTACCCGACCCTCTGCTCGTCGCCCACTACAAAAAGGGTAGTAGCAGACGCTCGGCGACGCGCGTCCAGCTCCAGTTCTCCTCGACGGCCCGGCGCGCGGCGAGGCCTAGAGCCTGTCTCTCGGCCGCCGGCATGGCGAAGAGCTCGCGCAGGCGCTCGCGCAGGGCGTCCGCGTCCCCGCTCGGGAACGACGTCAGGTACGCCAGCTCCGGCGGGTACTGGGCCGCGACGCCGGCGGCGATCTCGGCCAGGCCGGAGTGGTCGGCGACCACCGGCGGCAGGCCCGCCGCGGCCGCCTCGGCGGCGACCATGCCGAAGGCCTCGGGAAAGATCGACGGCACGACGGCGACGTCGCACAGCGGAAGCAGATGGACGAGGTGGCGGTGCTCGAGCGCGCCGGTGAAGAGCGTTCCCGGCGGTGCGATCGCCTCGAGCTCGGCGCGGTAGTCGCCGAAGCCGACGACGACAGCGCGCACGTCGAGCCCGCGCAGCGCATCGAACAGCACCTGCACGCCCTTGTTCTCGATCAGCTTCCCGACGTAGACCACCGTCGGAACGTCGCGCGCGAACGCCGCCTCGAAGCGCGCGGCGTTGCCGGGGTCGGGATGCCGCTCATCACCGTCCTGCGGGTCGTCCTCCGCGGCGGCGATCAGGCCCGCGAATGCGCGCAGGCGATCCTCGGGGACGAACTCGTCGACGTCGACGCCGGGCGGCACCTCGTACACACGGTCGACGTGGCCGACGACCTCCTCGAGCACGCCGCGGATGTGTGCGGAGCCGACGAAGACCGCCGCCGCATCTTCGAGCGCCTCCGCTCCCCACCGCTCGAGATCCACGTGCCCACGCATCGAATACTCGAGCTCGGATCCATGCGCCTTCACCGCATACCGTTCGCCGGCCTCCTTCGCGACCGGGCCGCCGAGCAGCACGTGATTCGCGAACACGAGGTCCGCCGGGAGCAGCTCGCGAAGCGCAGCGGCGTTGGCCTCGACGTAGCGCTCGCGCTCGAACGGGTCGAGATCCTGGAGCCGGCGGGCGTCGAGCCCCTCGTAGCGGTCGAGCACGAACACCGGCAGCAACCCGTCCGGGAGGTCCGGCACGACGACGCGCGCGTTGCCGATGTCGTACCGCTCGGGGTGCCGCTCCTGGCAGACGATCGTGACGTCGTGGCCGGCGTTGCTCCACTCTCGCGCGAGCGCCCGCGTGTACACGTTCGAGCCCGTGCCTCCGAGGAGGTACCCGTGCCAGATGAGGATGCGCACCGTGGCGAACTACAGCAGGTACCTGGTTCCGCGCGCAGCGCGGTACCAGGTACTGCCTTCCTACGTCAGATGGAAATAGAGCGCATACAGGAGCTCGACCGCCGGATTCGACGTGTGCACCGTGACGTCCGCCGGCGTCTCGAGCAGCGCTTCCGAATAGTTGAAGATGATCTTCACGCCTGACGCGACGAGGTCGTCCGCCGCGCGCTGCGCGCCGGCCGCGGGAACGGCGAGGACGCCGACGATGATGTTCTTGTCGTGGACGGCGTCGCGCAGCTTGGCGTACTCGCTGACGGTCACGTGCCCGATCGGCGTCCCGAGCTTCTCCGGGTCGGTGTCGAAGACGGCCGCGATGTTGATCCCGTGCTCGGCGAAGATCGACGAGCTCGCAATCGCCTGGCCGAGGCGACCCGCGCCGATGAGAGCGATGTTGTGCTGCCCCTGCGTGCGGAGGATCTTCCGGATCTCGCCGAGGAGCGAGTCGATGTTGTAGCCGACGCCGCGCTTGCCGAACTTCCCGAACGCGGACAGGTCACGACGGATCTGCGTCGCGTTGATGTTCGTGTACTCCGCGATCTCCTGTGAGGAGATCCGCATCTTTCCCATCTTCCTCGCCTGCGTCAGCACCTGGAGGTACCGCGACAGGCGAGCGGCGACGCCAACCGTCAGGCGATCCGCCACGCCATCCTCCTCGCCGGAGCTTGTAACAGCCGGAGGTGTTCTAGCAGGCCGGACTACCGGCCTGCTTGTGCAACCGCCTGGCGGAAGGCGTCAGGCTGGACGTGGTACGAAAAACGGCGCCGCCCGTCGATCTCGATGACGGGCAGCCATTCCCGGTATTCGGCCTCGAGGGCGGGATCTCCGGTGACGTCGACCTCGCGCAGGTCGAAGCCGAGCTCCTCCCGGAGCCCTGCGACGATGCCGCGGGCGCGCTCGCACAGGTGGCAGCCCGAGGCGTGATAGACGACGACGTCGGTTACGGGTAGATGCCTCTCGTGACGGTCGCCTCGGCGACGCGCTGGACGGCGAGGCCGTATGCGGCCACGCGCATCGGCATGGCGCGCGTCTGCGCTGTCTCCCACGTCTCCTCGAACGCGCGGCTGATGATGTCGTTCAGCTTCGCGTTCACCTCGACCTCCTTCCAGAAGTACTCCTGGAGGCCCTGCACCCATTCGAAGTAGGAGACGACGACGCCGCCCGCGTTCGCGAGCACGTCCGGGAGGATGAGCACGCCCTTGTCCTCGAGGATCGCATCGGCTGCCGGCGTGACCGGGCCGTTCGCTCCCTCACACACGATCGACGCCCTCACCTGGTCGGCGTTGCGGTCGGTGATCACCTGCTCGAGCGCGCACGGCGCGAGGATGTCCACGTCGAGGAGCAGGAGCTCCTCGTTCGTGATCTGCTCCGCGTCGCGTAGCCCCGCGAGCGTGCGGTGCTCGCGCTTGTGCGCGAACGCGGCCGGGACGTCGATGCCCTTCGGGTTGTACAACGCGACGGTCGAGTCGGAGATCGCGACGACGAGCGCGCCCTCCTCGTGGAGGAACTTCGCGAGGAAGCTGCCGACGTTGCCGAAGCCCTGCACGGCGACGCGCATGCCGGCGAGCGACCGATCCCGCTTCGCCACCGCGTCGCGGATGCAATAGAGCGCGCCGCGCGCGGTTGCCTCTTCCCGCCCGAGCGACCCGCCGATCGTCAGCGGCTTGCCGGTGACGACGCCGAGGACGGAGTGGCCCTTGTTCATCGAATACGTGTCGAAGATCCACGCCATCACCGAGCCGTCGGTTCCGACATCCGGCGCCGGGATGTCCTTCTCCGGCCCGATCTCGTTGATGATCTCGGTGGTGTAGCGCCGCGTCATCCGCTCGAGCTCCGAGCGCGAGAGACGCTTCGGGTCGCACACGACTCCACCCTTGGCGCCGCCGAACGGGATGCCCATCAGCGCGCACTTCCACGTCATCCACATCGCGAGCGCCTTGACCTCGTCGACGGTGACGTCGGGGTGATAGCGAATGCCGCCCTTCGACGGGCCTCGCGCGATGTTGTGCGTGACGCGGTAGCCCTTGAAGACCTGGGTGCTGCCGTCGTCCATCCCCACGGGGACGGACACCTCGACCGACTTCTTGCACTCGCCGAGGACGGCGACGAGATTCGGGTCGATGTCGAATGCGTTCGCGACGCGGCGCAGCTGGTTCCGCGCGATCTCGAACGGGTTCTCGCGAAGGTGAGTGGTCCCCGCCTCGACTGCTGTCACGGTCTGCTCCTTGTCAGTGGATTGACCTTGGATCCGAGTATATGACTGGTCATCGAACCGTAAATGCGAGGTTTCTGCGGCCCGGCAGCCCTCCGTCGGCGGGGTACGCAACAACGGCCGCTACATATTGGCCGGGCGGGAGCGCGGCGCCGCTCGGGCTTCGGCCGGTGAGCTGGAACGTGTAGCGCCCCGGCAACACGTCCCGGATCCGGGCGAGCAAACCGAGAGGCCGGCCCGCGGGGGTGCTCAGGCCGATGTCGAGCCGCTCGAGCGGCTGGATCTGCCGGAGGCCCGCGACCGTCGTCACACGGCCGACGTCGACGGTGAGCCGGAGCGAGCGCGGCGCGAGCGAGGCCGAGACGATCGGGTCGAGCGGCCGCGGCGCGAACGCGAGCACCCATGGGACTCGCACGCTTCCGCCTCCTGCGACCTCGGCGACGACCGCGCCGTCAGCGGAGCCGCTGCCGATTGCCGGCGAAGCCGTCAAGGCGTCGACGCGGACGACGACGCTGTGGCCGGGTGCGACCGCGATGCGTCGCGGTCGCACCGCGAAGTCGACGGCCGCCGCGCCCTCGTGCTGCGTGTGGATCGAGAGCGTCGCGCGAACGGTGCGAGACGAGAGGTTCGTCAGCGTGAATCCCGTGCGGATCTTCCGGCCGGCGAACGTCGACATCCCGAGCGCCAGCGTCGGCGGCGACGCTGCGAGCTCGCCGGCGGCCGCGGCGCCGACGTCGACCTCGCCCGCGCCTTGCGCCGTGACCGGATCGTGCGGCACCTCCCTGGCGGTCCCGATCAGGAGACCGGCGAGCGCGTCGGCGTCGAGCGACGGCCGCGCTTGCGCGAGGAGCGCCGCCGTTCCCGCGGTGACCGCGGCCGCGACGCTCGATCCGTCGACGGTGAGGCCGCCGGATGCCGGGAAGGCGACGCCGGGAGCGACGACGTCCGGCTTGACGCTCCCGTCGAACGCGAGCCCCATCGACGAGAACGGGGCCACCTGGCCCGACCCCGGATTCGGGGCCTCCTGCCCGGCGCCGACGATCACGCTGACGCGCTCGCCCGCCGCGAGACGCGCGCGCACGATGCGTGCGACCCGTTGCGGGAGCGAGACGACCGGAACGTGCACCGCACTGCCGAGCGCGCCCGCGGTGATGAGTGTCCGTCCGTACAGCAGCACGGCGGACGCACCCGCGTCACCGGCAGCCTGTGGCGACGCTGTCGCCGGCAGGAGCGCGGCGCGTCCGGCGACGACGCTCCCGCCACGTTCGGTGAAGAGCCCACGGCGCGGCGCCGTCACCTGCAGGACGAGCGGTTGCGTCGGCGCTGCGTCGCTCGCGAGCGCCGTCGTCGCGTCGAACACCGTGTGCAGGCCGCTCCGGATGACGACACGCGCCTCGGCAATGTGCGCGCGCGTGTCGAGCGCGCCGACCGTGAGCGCGGCCGCAGCTCCGCCCGGAGCGGATAGGTCGCCGTAGGCGGCGCCGGCCGGGCCGTCGTTGCCCGAGGGCGCGACCACGAGCACGTCGAGCGCGCGGGCGCCGGCCGCCGCGAGCGCCTCCGGCCCGTCCGGGAATCCCGCGAACGGCTCGGCGAGCGCGACGAGCGCGATCTGCACCGCGTCGTGGGCGTCGCCGTCGCCGTTCGGATCGGCCGCGCGATCGAGCCCCTCGATCAGCTGATCGCTGCGCGCGTATGCCGCCGCGACTCGGATCGGCAGGATTGTCGCGCCGGGCGCGACGCGCGCGACCACGGCGGCCATCTGCGTCCCGTGTTCGTCGCCGCCGGGGCCCGCGACGTCGATCTGCGGGAGCACGCGTCCGCGAACCAGCGGGACGGTTGGGTCGACGCCGGTGTCGATCACCGCGACCGTGACGCCGCGGCCGTCGATGCCGGCGGATGCGAGCGGTCCGCCGATTTCAACTGCGTCCGCGTTCAGTGCTCCCGTCGACACCGTCGTCGGGTAGGCCGCTCGTACGGGATAGACGCCGGCGACGTTCGCGTCCCGTTCGAGCAGCGGGACGACGTTCTGCGGTACGAGGGCCGAGAAGCCGTCGAGCACGCGCGTGAAGCGAATGTCCGCGCGCACGACGACGCCCTGCAGCGCCATCCGGGCGAGGAGGAGCTTCTGCGCCGAGAGCTCGACACTCGTCCACGCCTGTTCCTGCGCGAAGTCGAGCCCTCCCCCGGCGGCGACGCGCTCGCCCAGCGACGGCGTCTTCAGGACGACGATCACGCGTGACCCGAGGTCGACTTGCGCGGGCGCGCCGAGGATCGCGCGCCACGACTGCGGCGACGCCGACGCGACGAACGGCGGCGCCGCGCTCTCCCCCCGGGTCGCAAGAATGGCCGCCGTCGCCGCGGCGGCAAGCACAGCGAACACCGCGGCGTACCGCGCCTCAGCGCGACGCGTACGCATCGAGACCGAGGTACCCGGGATACGCGACCGCGGCGGCGTAGCGTGCGGCGGAGGCGATCATCGCCGCGTTGTCGGTGCAGAGCGGCAGGGGCGCAAGCGCAGCGTCGGGCAGCGACGTGCGCAGCTCCGAGTTCGCGGCGACGCCGCCGACGACCGCGATTTTCTTCGAGCCCGCGGCCTCGCGCACGCGGCCGACGAGGGCGCGGACGATTGCGCGTTGATACGACGCGGCGAGGTCTGCGCGGCGCGCCTCGAGCTCGTCGACGGAGAGATCGCGCGTCGCGTACAGAAGCGCTGTCTTCAATCCCGAGAAGGAGAAGTCGAGACCGGGGACGCGGGCGACGGGAAAGTCGTACGCAAGCGGATCGCCGTCGCGCGCGAGCCGGTCGATCTCGCGACCGCCCGGATATCCGAGACCGAGCAGCCGCGCGCCCTTGTCGAACGCCTCTCCGGCCGCGTCGTCCAGCGTCGTACCGAGCACGTGCTCGTCGTCGTACCCGCACACGTCGAGGAGCAACGTGTGGCCCCCGCTCGCGAGCAGGCAGAGGAACGGCGGCTCGATCGGATCCGGCTCGAGGTAGAGAGACGCGACGTGCCCGCGCAGATGATCGACCGGCACGAGCGGCAGGCGCCGCGACCACGCGATCGCCTTCGCAGCCGTGAGTCCGACGAGAAGCGCACCGACGAGCCCGGGGCCCTGCGTGACCGCGACCTGCTCGACGTCGTCGAGCGTCGCGTCCGCGGCGGCGAGCGCCTCGCGGATGACCGGCCCGATGAGCTCGAGGTGGCGTCGGGACGCCACCTCGGGCACGACGCCGCCGAACCGCGCGTGCAGGTCGGCCTGCGACGAGATGACGTTCGAGCGGATGTGTCCATCGGCGGTGACGAGCGCCGCGGCAGTCTCGTCGCAGCTCGTCTCGATGCCGAGGATCACGCCTGCTCGCGCGCGACGGGGTCCTTCCACATGATGAGAGCGTCCTCGCGATTGTCCGTGTAATACCCGCGCCGGATTCCGCGCGCCTCGAAGCCGAGCCGCTCGTACAACCCGATCGCGACGGTGTTCGTCACGCGCACCTCGAGCGTGTACCCGCGCCGGGCGTCGTCCGCGGTCAGCTCGAAGAGGCGATCGAGCAGCAGCGTCGCAATGCCGTGACCACGGTGATCGGGGTCGACGGCGACGTTCATGACGTGCCACGCGTCGACGTAGCGCGACACGATCAGATAGCCGTGCAGCGTTCCGCCGTCGTCCTCTCCGTCGACGCCGAAGGCACCGATGCAGATGGAGCTCGGCTTCGCGAGCTCGCCCGCGAACATCGAGCGCGACCACGGTGTCC
>DASYFU010000032.1:0-2351 GCA_036498225.1 Gaiellaceae bacterium
GGCAACTGGGGCGGGTAATGATCCGGCCATGAAGCTCTCGTATCTCTGGCGCGGCCTCCCCGGACATCCCCTGCATCCGCCCCTCACGGACGCCACGATCGGCGCCTACACCTTCGCCTTCGTCGCCGTGATCCTCGCGAAGGCCGGCGTCGCCGAGCACGCTGCATCCCAGGCCTGGTGGCTCGCGCTCGTCGTCGCACTCTGCATCTCCGCGCTCACGGTGCTGACCGGTCTGCTCGACTGGCTCACGATCACGAGCGGCACCCCGCTCTTTCGCACCGCGACGACGCACATGCTCGTCATGGCGACCGCGAGCGTCTGCTTCCTCCTCGCGGCGATCTTCGGGCATGCGTGTTACGTCTCCGCCGACGTGACGACGGGGCCGTTCGCGCTCACCATCGCCGGCTTCGTCGCGCTCACGGTCGGCGGCTGGCTCGGGGGAGCGATCGTCTTCGTGCACGGCATGCGCGTGCTGAACCTCGTCGACGAGCCGGCGGCGCGTGCGGCCGCCCCGATCCCGACGAAGGAGAAGAAGGACGCCGAAGCCTGAGCGAGACCTTCCGAGCCGATGCGACAGGTTGAATGACGCTCGTGCTCGCGCTCGGTCTCACAGCCGCTGTCGTCGCATCGATCCTCTTCAACGTCGGGATCGCGCTCCAGGGCATCGAAGCGCGCGATGCACCGAAGTCGCTCGAGCTCCGCTTTTCCCTCCTGACGCGGCTGCTGCGAAGCCGTCGCTGGTTCGTCGGCTGGCTGCTCGGCATCGTCGGGATCGGACCGCAGATCCTCGCGCTCGGCAACGCATCGTTCGTCGTCGTGCAACCGGCGCTCGCCTCCGGCCTGCTCGTCCTGCTCTATCTCGGCTCGCGTACGTTCAAGGAGCCGGTCACGCACTGGGAGGTCGCAGGCGTGCTCGCGATCATCGGCGGCATCACGCTCGTCGCCTGGGGCGCGCCACCTCATGCGGAAGCGCACCGCAGCGCGCCGGCGGTGATCGCCGTCGTCGGCGGCCTCGCGGTCCTCGGCATGCTTCCGTTCGCGGTACGCGGAACGCGCTTCGACACCGGGATGCTGTCGATCGTGGCATCGGGGGCCGGGTTCGGTGCGACGAACATCGCGACGAAGCTGATGAGCGACGACTTCAACAGCGGCCTCTACGTGCAGGCTGCGGCGTGGGCGGCGGCCGGGCTGCTTCTCGGCGTCGCGGCGACGATCACGGGCATGACCGCGTTCCAGCGCCGCCGGGCCACGACGGTCGTTCCGGTGAGCACAGCCGTCCAGACCTTCCTCCCGATCCTGCTCGAGCCGTTCTTCCTGCGCGAGCACTGGACTCAGGCTGAGTACGGCGGGGCCCCGGTGGCCGCCGGCCTGCTACTCGCGCTCGTCGGCACCGTCCTCGTGGGGCGAAACGAGGGTGTCGCCAGACTCGCGGCCGGTGGCGCGGCTGCCAGATGATGCATCCCTGATCTCAGGGAGGAGCTTGGCGCGCGAGGACGCCGATGATCGGACCAGTGACGAGCGACAAGCAGTCCCGCCTGAACGCCGATCGCCTCGAGTCCGCCCTCGCTCAGAAGCGCGACGCGCTGGGCGAGCTGCCGGACGAAGCTCAGCGCTCGCAGCGCGAGGGCGCAATCGAACAGCTCTCGACCTACGTCTCGATGCTGCGCGACACGACGACGACCTCGGACGCCCTGCTCGCCGCCTACGGTCCCGACGGCCGTCCGCGGCGCCCGTTCGCCTTCAAGCTCGAGTTCGAGGACGGCCGGTGGAACGTCGACGAGAAGGAGCTCGAGATGCCTCCGTGCGTCGGAGACATCGTCTCGTTCGGAGACGGCAGGCCGTGGCGCGTCCGCGCCACCCAGTTCGTGCGTGCACGACCAGCCCGCAAACCGGTGCGCGAGGTCTTCATCTGCGCACCGGCGGCGTGAGACTGAGGCCTGCGGCCATGTCGAATGAGCTGACGGTCGGCCAGATCGTGGAGATCCGGGGCCGTGTGCTTCGCATCGTCGGGTTCGACCCGATGGGCGTCTCCGAGCGGAAAGTCCAGCTCGTGGACTGCATGAACGGCCGGCCCGACGAGGTGCCGGTCGACGAGGTCGAGCGGGCCGCGCGCGCGAGCGCCGCCGCCGCCTGATCCCTCCAATCGCCTGAAATCGGCCGGAAACGGGCCTGTCGGCCGACGAGGTCGGCACAATCGCGCCTAAGCTCTGCCGTCGGCCCCACCCGGCAGACTAGGGGCCGGACCCACCAACGAGGAAGGCAAGGAGACAATCGATGGCAGCAAAGGCAATGACGGCGACGGAGTTCATCGACGACGTGGCGACGCAGCTCGACGGCTCGTACTCGAAGGC
>DASYFU010000033.1:0-3212 GCA_036498225.1 Gaiellaceae bacterium
GGCCACATCATCGGCTGGGGCGACACGTTCGTGCACGAGCTGCACCACGTGCTCGCGGCGATCGCGGGCGACGGCGACATCGCGCCGTACGGCGCGACGTTCGAGGACGGTTACCGCGCGTCGGAGGTCGGGGACGCGATCGTGCGCTCCGGGCAGTCGGGGCAGCGCGAGACCGTCGCGTACCGCTCGGTCTAGCCTTCGAGCACGAGCGTCGCCTTGCCACCGCGGTAGGCGAACGCGTCCGCGAAGCGGTCGAGCGGCACGCGGAGGCCGACGAACGACTCGAGCGCGCCGGGCCAGCGCTCGCGGGCGCGGTCGAGCGACGCGACGCCTGCGATCCAATCCTGCCGGTGGGAGTTCACGCTTCCGAACACCACGCGGTTCTCGAGGATTGCGTCGATCCCGATGACCGGCCCGTCGAGGGTCACCTTCCGATCTCGGCCGTCGATGCCGAGCAGGCACGCGACGCCGCTCCGCCGCAGCAGCCCGAGCGTGTCCGCCATCACCTGCGCGTCGGGCACCGCCGAGATCACGAGGTCGAAGCCGCCGACCTCGGCGCGCAGCTCTTGTAGCGGGACCTCGTTCGTCGACACGTAGCGCGCGCCTGATGCCGTGACGAGGTCGACCTGCGGCTGGAGGTCGGCGGTCCAGACCTCGACGCCGTCGAGGCGGAGCAGGTAGGTCGAAAGCATGCCGATCGCGCCGGCGCCGATCACGAGCGCACGCTCGAGCTGCCAGGGATGGCGGCCGCCGATCGTGCGCGCGTGCCGGATGGCGCGCTCGCAGATCGACGTCGGCTCCGCGAGCACGCCGAGCCGACCGAGCGAGCGCGGAATCGGGATCACCTGCGTCGCGTCCTCTGCGACGAGCTCGCGTGCGAATCCGTCAAGGCGCGTGATGCCGCGTTCGCTGTAGTCCCCGGTGAGGCACGAGTCGGGCGAGCCGTCCTCGCACGCGATGCAGTGCGTGCACGAGCGGCGGACCGTCGCGGTGACGAGGTCGCCGCGCGAGAAGCCGTGCCCGTCCTCGGCGACCGTGGCGAGCACCTCGTGCCCGAGCACGAGCTCGTCGACGCCCTCGGGCGGCTTGCCGAACTCTCCGTCGGAGATCTCGCGGTCGGTGCCGCAGACCCCTACCTCGAGCACGCGCAGCAGCAGCTCGTCGCGCCCGGCGCGCACGTCGGGAACCTCGGTGACGTGCGTCGAGCCGGCGACGCCGGGGCGTGTGACGAGACCCTGCATCGTCAGCGCGGGTGCGGCAGGAGCACGGCGCCCTCGGAGGCCGAGCCGACGAGCGCGCGGTACCGCGCGAACACGCTGCCCCCCGCGGGCAGGAGCGGCGGCTCCCACACGGCGAGGCGCTCGGCGAGCTCGTCGTCGCCGACGTTCACCGTCAGCTGCTTCGCGTCCACGTCTATCGTGATCGGGTCGCCGTCGCGGACGAGCGCGATCGGCCCGCCGCGCGCCGCTTCGGGTGCGACGTGCCCGACCATCAGTCCGCGCGTCGCGCCGGAGAAGCGGCCGTCGGTGACGAGCGCTACGGACTCGCCGAGGCCCGCGCCGACGACCGACGCGGTGATGCTCAGCATCTCGCGCATCCCGGGGCCGCCCGCAGGTCCCTCGTAGCGCACGACGAGCACGTCGCCCTCCTGCACGAGGCCGCCGCGCACCGCGTCGGTGCACGCCTCCTCGCTGTCGAACACGCGTGCCGGGCCATGGTGGAGCCGCCGGCCGGTCGCGAGCTTCACGAGGCTCCCGTCGGGCGCGAGGTTGCCGCGCAGCGCATGCAGCGCGCCCGTCGTCTTGAAGGGGTCGTCGACGGTGAAGAGCACCTCGCCGTCGGGTTCGGCGGCGTCGCGCGTCGCGTCCGCGAGCGTGCTGCCGTCCACCGTCGGCGCCGAGCCGTCGATGTGGCCGCCGCGCACGAGCTCGCGGATCAGCACTGGCGTTCCGCCGACGCGGTCGAAGTCTTCGGCGACGTAGCTGCCGGATGGTGCGAGGCTCGCGATCACCGGCGTCTGCGCGCCGACCTCCGCCAGCTCGTCGAGGGTCAGCGGTACGCCGACCTCGTGCGCGATGGCGAGCAGGTGCAGGATGCCGTTCGTCGACCCCCCGGTCGCCGCGATCCCGGTCATCGCATTCAGCAACGCGCGCTTGTCGAGGAACGTGCGCGCAGTCGACGTGCCGCCCGCGAGCTGGACGGCAAGCGCACCTGCGCGCTCCGCCGCCGCTCCCTTCTTCGCGCGCTCGTCCGCCGGCACGAGGCCGTCCCCGATGCACGCGATCCCGAGGCAGTCGAGCGCGACCGCCATCGTGTTCGCCGTGAAGTGCCCGGCACACGTGCCGGCGCCGGGACACGCGTGCAGCTCGACCTCGTCGAGCTCTGCACGCGAGATCAGGCCGCGCTCCTCGGAGCCGACCGCCTCACACACGCTCTGGATCGTCACCTCGCCGCCGCGCAGCGACCCGGCGCGCATCGGCCCGCTGTAGAGGACGACAGCCGGCTTGTCCACGCGCGCGAGCGCCATCAGCGCCGCGGGCACGGTCTTGTCGCAGCCGACGATGCACACGAGCACGTCGAAGTCGTGCGCGTGCGTCATCAGCTCGATCGAGTCCGCGATTACCTCGCGCGAGATCAACGATGCGCGCATCCCCGGCGTCGCCTGCGACTGATTGTCCGAGACGGCGATCGTGTTGAACGGCAGTGCAACGCCGCCCGCCGCCGTCACGCCGTCCACCGCGCGCGCCGACAGCTCGAGATGCGTGAGGTTGCACGGCATCGTCCCGGTCCAGGTCGACGCGATGCCGACGATGGGACTGTCGAGCCGCGCCGGGTCGATCCCCATCGCCCTGAAATGCGCGCGTGCGCCTGCACGTTCGGCCCCGGAGGCGAGAGCCTCGCGCGCGCGGCGACGGAGGGCGTCCTGGTTCACGGACGCGAGGATACGCCCGACGGGCCACGTCCCTCGACCTGGACGGGAGCCGTGGCTGTTTCGGTCAGTTGTGTCCGCCGGCTTCGTGCCAGAGGCCCGATGAATCGCGCTCGCAGATCACCGTGTAGGGATAGAGCGTCGGCTCTTCGTTCGTCAGCAGCTCGACGACCGCCTTGCGCCTGTCCCGCGAATACTTCACGCGCCGCACTTGGACATAGCGAGCTGGAATCTCGGGCGCCGCCGCGTCCTCGGGAGACTTGAAGCCAGCGTCGTCCCACGG
>DASYFU010000034.1:0-2644 GCA_036498225.1 Gaiellaceae bacterium
GCATGGTCAGATCGAGGATCAGCACGCGCGGGGGGTAGGCGGCGACGCGTCGCTCGGTGGTGGGGACGTCGCCCGCCTCGGCGACGACGTCGAATCCGTCCTCGGCCTGAAGGAGCATGCGCAGACCGGCGCGAACCACCAGATGATCGTCGGCCAGGACGATCGTGATCGAACCGCGCCGCGATGCTTCGTCCATCGAGGTCAGGTTAGCTTGCGTGCAAGCGAGCCACCATCTGATGCCATGTCATACGGGTAAGTGCTTACATGCGACCGCCCCATACGTAAAGCTTTGCCGCAACGTGTCCAGTTCAACAGGGAGAAGCGATGCCCCCAGCCCGTAGGTCAGCAACGAAGACAGCAGCCGCACGCGCGAGCAGCGCGCGCAAAACGGTGCGCGCGCGCGCCGCATCGACGCGCCAAGCCACGCGCCGTGAGGTGGAGCAGTCGATCACGCGGTTCGAGAAGCAACTCGACGGCGCCAACGACGCGCTCAAGATGCTCGGCACGCACCTCGGTCGCGGAGCGCAGGGCAGCTACAAGGAAGTGACGACCGCCCTGACCGCGCTCCGTCGCGAAGCGTCGAAGACCAACAAGCAGGCGCTCAAGGACTTCGACAAGCTGCGCGCAGCGGTGACGCGTAAGCCCGCGACGGCCGCGACTTCGAACTCTCGTGCGAAGGCGAGCACGAGCAAGGCGAGTACCACGAAGAAGGCGAGCACGACGAAGGCAAGCACGAAAAAGGCGAGCTCGGGCTCGTCCGCCAGCAAGCGCTCGACGGCCAAGCGCACGACGGCGTCCCGCGCGAAGAGCACGCGCTCGAAGAAGACCAGCTAGCTCACATCGAACACCGTCAGGGTGCGAGCGTCGTCCCGGCGTCGATTCGCGTCGGCTCGTCGACATCGAGTTCGACCGCGCCGCGGACGCGCACGCCCTCGCCGAACGTCACATCACCATGTACGACGAGCCGTTCGGCGTCCCGTAACGACGGGGCGCCGGCCGGAAACCGCTGCTCGAAATCGTCGAGCAGCTTGTAGAACCGGGGGTCGAGCTCGACGTATGGCAGGTTGTCGGCGCGCCCGGGCAGCGGCGCGACCACGAACTCGTCCGACAGCGTGTACACGTCCGAGCGGAGCACGAGCAGGTCGTCGGTCGTCTTGACCGGGACGAACCGCGTGCGCGGCACACACAGCAGCTGAGCGCCGGTGAAGCTCCCAATCGCCGCGCCCATCGCGCTCTCGAGCTGAATCACCGGTGGCGAGCTCGAGTCACGCGGATCGACCGTCTTGCGGTTGATGATCAGCGGAAGCTCGAGCACGCCGTCGGAGCGGTCGAGCGTGTCCTTGAGCACCCGCAGGTCGACCCACAGGCTGTTCGTGTTGTAGTAGCGCCACCGGCGGTAGTCGCGGAACGAGTCCTCGTCCTCGGGAGGCGTCTGCGCGGTCTCGCGCAGGACAAGCTGCCCGTCGGCGCGTCGGCGCGCGATGTGCCCCCCCTTGCGGTCGGCCTCGGTCCCCTCGACGACCTCCATCAGGAACGGAATCTCGCCGCGCTCGACGTGACTCGCGATCCGCGCGTCGACCATCGCGCCGAGGTTGTCGGCGTTCGAGATCATCGCGAAGCGGAAGCCATCCTCGATCAGCGCGTCGAGCATCCCTGAGCTGCGCAGCGAGCCGTACACGTCGCCGTGACCCGGTGGGCACCACTCGAGTGACGGCTCGGACGGCCAGCTCACGGGCGCGAGTGACGCGGCTTCGAGCTTGGGCTCCATGCTCTGGAGGAAATGCACCGGCAGGCCGGCGTCGAGATCCGGATGGGAGTGGAGCGCCTCGAGCGTGTCCGCGCGCGTCGCCTGGCTGTTCATGAGCACGAGCGGAAGGCGGACGTCGTACCGCTTCCTCAGGGCGAGCGTGTTGCCGATGATGATGTCGAGGAACGACCGGCCCGCGCGTGCCTCGATTAGGGACTTCGGACTGCGCAGCCCCATCGACGTTGCCAGGCCGCCGTTGAGCTTGATCACCGCGACGCGGTCGAGCGCGTGTCCGCCCGGCTCGGGCAACTCCTCGAGCGTGGGGACGTCGCCGGCGGGCTCGAGATCGGCGCTCGGCAGCACCGCCTCATCGCCGCTCTCCAGACGCCGGTATGCGTTCGCGAACGCGCGGATCGCCTCTTCGGGCTGACCCGCGTCGCGCATCTTCACCTCGGCTTGTTCGAGTCCGTTCTCGCTCGTCACGGCTGCCCGTAGTATGCCTGCGGGCCGTGCTTGCGTTCGTGATGCTTGTCGCGGAGCGCCTCCTGCAGCGGCAGCGCATCGGGGTCGAGCATCTTCGTGAGCAGCGCCATTCTCGCCACCTGCTCGAGCGTGACGGCGACGTCGACGGCTTTGGCGGGCGTCCCCGACCAGCAAAACGGCGCGTGCCCGCGGACGAGCGCGCACGGAAGCTCGCGCGGTCCGCGCTCGGAGATCAACTCGACCAGCGTCGTCCCCGTCGCCCCCTCGTAGTCCGACTCGATCTCGTCCTCGGTCAGCGCGCGAGTCACCGGGATCGGGAACGCGCACAGATCGGCATGCGTCGTGCCGAGCAGTGGGATCTCGCGCTGCGCCTGCGCCCACGCGACGCTCCACGTCGAGTGGGTGTGGACGACC
>DASYFU010000035.1:0-4171 GCA_036498225.1 Gaiellaceae bacterium
GCGGCGCAGGAGAAACACGGCGATGACCAGCGCGAAGAGGCCGCTGGCGGCGAGGAGGCCGATCGCGCGCGTGAAGGTCCGGCGCTCTTCGTTCCGCGTCTGGTCGGTGAACGAGTTGATCGCGCCCTCGAGCGCGGCCGCGTCGACCCGGAACCGGTTGAACAGCTTCTGTCCCCCGAGGACGTCCGCGCGTGCCCGTACCTGGCCGAGCTGTCCGTCGGCGACGAACGTGATCTGGCGATCGAAGTACCCGTCGAGCGCGCGGATCTCCGTCCGGATCGGGCCGAGCAGCGCGTGGAGCTCCGGCCGCGTCGCCGTGAGCTGGGAAATCTGCGCGAGGTCGACGCTGACGTTCTCGCGCCCGCTGAAGTACGGGGCCAGCGACCGCCGCTGCGACGTGATCATGTAGCCGCGCACGCCGGTCTCCTCGTCGACCATCTGCTGCGTCAGGTCCTGCGCGTGCGTGCGCAGCGGGAAGAGCACACGGATGTAGCGATCCTGGGCCGACTGGTAGAGCGCGAACGAGCTGTACACGCCGGTCGCGAGGAGTGCGCCCAGGAGGAAGATGAGGACGACGAGGGCGATCTGCACGCGGCGCTTCGCAGCGACTGCGCCCTCGAGCTCCCGTCCGATCCGCCAGCGCATGACCGTCACCCCGTCCCGATCCCGCAGCCGGCGACGATCGACAGGTTCGTGAGCGGTCTGAGCTCCGCGCCGTTCGGCAGCGCGCCGCGGGTCGAGTGCACGGGGTTCCAGAACCCGACGCCGGATACGTCGACGCTTGCGCCGAGGAGCTGCCACTGCGCGGTCGGCTTCGGGCAGTGGTCAGTGAGCTCCTTGCGCGCGGCGATCATGCCGGTGCGGTCGCGAGCCCGTGGGCCGAGGCAGTGCGGGTTCGGCAGGTAGGCGTCCATGTACTTGCCGCTCGGGATGTCGAAGAGGACGAGCACGATCTCGCCGTTCGACGCGATGCGGTAGCGGTCGATGACGACCTGCATGCGCCACGAGACGAGCTGGAACCCGGTCGTCCGGCGCACGCCGATCGTGCGGGGCGCCTTCAGCTGGTCCAGATTCGCGATCGACGTCGGAATCCGGTCGAGGTGGACGCGGGCCCGGTCGGCGTCGCTCAGCGTCATGAGGCGCCACTGCGCCCCGCCGCACCAGGCGCCGGGCGAACGGCCTCCGGCTGCATGCGCGGCCGAAGCCGTCGCGAGGGCGGCCAAGCACAGCATCAGCAAGAGTCGTTCTGGGCGACGCATAGCGATGCCCCGGTGACGCTACCACCGCAGGCGTACGAGCTACGTAAGGGCCCTAGACCTGAGGAATGCGGGCTTCGAGCGCGGCCGTGACCGCCTCGCGCACGGGCTCGAGCTCGATCCGGTCGAGCACGTCCTGGAAGAAGCCGCGGACGATGAGGCGCTCGGCCTCGGCGCGCGGCAGGCCGCGAGCCATGAGGTAGAAGAGCTGCTCGCGGTCGACCCGGCCGACGGTCGCGCCGTGGGTGCAGCGGACGTCGTTCGCGAGGATCTCGAGGCCCGGGATCGGCACCGCGTGCGTCGTCGGGCTGAGCATGAGGTTGCGGCACTCCTGGTACGCGTTCGTCTTCTGCGCATCTTTCTCGACGCGGATCATCCCGCGCCACACCGCGGTCGCATGGTCGCGCAGCGCGCCCTTGAAGGCGAAGTCGGACTCGCAGTCGGGCGCGATGTGCTCCTGGAACGTGTCGTAGTCGAGGTGCTGCTCGCCGTCGGCGAAGTACGCGCCGGTCACGCGCGAGGTCGCGCCGCGGCCGTTGAGGTCGTTCTGGATGCGCGTCTTGCCCTTCTTCGAGCCGAAGCCGCCGGCGACCCAGTCGAGCTCCGCGTCGCGTTCCACGCGCGCGTGATGCGATGCGAAATGCCACGTCTCGCGCGAGAGGTTCTGCAGCGAGACGTACTCGAGCTTCGCGTTCGGCTCGACGAAGAGCTCGGTGACGGCGTTCGAGTACGCGACCGTGTCAGGCTCGGGGGAGGCGTACTCCTCGATGAGCGAGGCGCGCGCGCCTTCCTCGGCGACGACGACGAGACGCCAGAACGTCTGGCCGGTGACGGCGATGCGGACGTAGAGCGGCTTCTCGAGCACGACGCCCTTCGGGACGACGACGAGGAGACCGTGCTTCCACATGGCGGCGTTGTGCGCCGCGAACTTCTCGTCCCAGCCGACGAGCGAGTAGAGCTGCTCGAAGTCCTCCGGAAGCGGCGCGAAGGTGACGCCGTTCGGGGCGCGCTCGATCTCGATGCCGTCGGCGGTGACGGTCGCATAGCCGGCGACGTCGAGGTCGAGCAGCGTCTCGATCTCCGCTGACGCCGCGCCCGCGAACGACTCCGGGTCGAAGCCGGCGAGATCGGTGAAGCGCCAGTGCTCCTCGTTCGTGTCCGGGAGCGGGAGCCGCTCGTACGCGGCGAGGGCGTCAGTCCTGCTCATAGGGCTTGTACCGGTGGTGGAGGAGGATGCGATTGCCGGCAGGGTCGCTCAGGCCGGCGCCGTTGCAGACACCCGAGTCCCACATCTCGCCGACCTCGACGCCGGCCGCCTCGAGCGTCGCCTTCGCCTTGGCGACGTCGGGCACGCCGAACGCGATCGTCGACGGCGGCAGCGGGGCGAACTCGTACTCGTGCGTGTGCGGCGTCATCACCGCGAGCGTGACGTTCGACGCCTCGTACTCGACCCAGTCCTCGTGATCGAGCTTCGTGTTCCGCGGCAGGCCGAGCACGTCGCCGTAGAAGTGGTTCGCGGCCTCGATGTCGTCGACCGGGACGCGGATGTAGTCCACGCGCGTGACCTCGATCACGGCGCGTACCTGCGGTGGAGCATCAACTGGTTGCCGTCCGGATCCTTGAAGAAGGCCATGTGGCAGACGCTCGTGTCGAAGATGTCGCCGTCGAACTCCACGCCCTTCGCCTCGAGCTCTTTCCGCGTCTCGGCGACGTCGGGCACGCGCAGCGCGATGTGCGCCGTGTGCGGGCCGCTCCACGCACCGCCCACGTCCTCCATGCGGAGGAGATACACGCTGATGTTCTCGCCCAGCTGGTACTCGGGGAAGCCGCGCGTCGAGATCTTCGGCAGGCCGAGCGTTTCTCCGTAGAACCGCTCCGCCCGCTCCACATCCGTCACCGGCACCGAGATGAAATCGGTGCGTTCGACGATCAACCGACCGAGCCCTCCATCTGGAGCTGGATGAGCCGGTTCATCTCGACCGCGTACTCGAGCGGGAGCTCCTTCGTGATCGGCTCGACGAAGCCCGACACGATCATCGCCGACGCTTCCGCTTCGGACAGTCCGCGAGACATGAGGTAGAAGAGCTGCTCGTCGCCGATCTTCGACACCGTCGCCTCGTGGCCGATGTCGACCTCGTTCTCCTCGATCTTGATGTACGGGTACGTGTCGGAGCGCGACTCCTCGTCGAGGATCAGCGCGTCGCACACGACCTTCGACTTCGAGCCGGTGGCGCCCTTTGCCACCTCGAGCAGCCCGCGATACCCGGCGCGGCCGCCGTTCTTCGAGATCGACTTCGACGTGATCACCGACGACGTGTTCGGCGCGACGTGGACCGCCTTGCCACCTGCGTCCTGATGCTGGCCCTTGCCGGCGAACGCGATGGACAGCACCTCGCCGTGTGCGCGCTCGCCCATGAGCCAGATCGCGGGGTACTTCATCGTGAGCTTCGAGCCGAGGTTCCCGTCCACCCACTCCATGGTCGCGTCCTTGTACGCGACCGCGCGCTTCGTGACGAGGTTGTAGACGTTGTTCGACCAGTTCTGGATCGTCGTGTAGCGGCAGCGGCCGCCGTCCTTGACGATGATCTCGACGACCGCGCTGTGCAGCGAGTCGGTCGAGTAGATCGGCGCGGTGCAGCCCTCGACGTAGTGCACGTACGCGCCCTCGTCGACGATGATCAGCGTCCGCTCGAACTGGCCCATGTTCTCCGCGTTGATGCGGAAGTACGCCTGCAGCGGCATCTCGATGTGCACGCCCGGCGGAACGTAGATGAAGGAGCCGCCCGACCACACGGCCGAGTTGAGCGCCGCGAACTTGTTGTCGTTCTGCGGGATGATCGTCCCGAAGTACTGCTTGACGAGGTCCTCGTGCTCCCGCAGCCCCGAGTCCATGTCGAGGAAGAGGACGCCCTGCT